>NZ_JAFCMC010000009.1:0-205275 GCF_018130085.1 Bradyrhizobium sp. AUGA SZCCT0169
TCCAGCCAGCATGGTGAATCAGAAACCTACTGATTTGGGAATCCCAAATCGATTCAACCTAACTCCATCCCGCTTTAAAGCTCGCCAGAGCGCTCTTTTTGCAGGTCGCGGTTCAAATTCCGCAAAAGGATATTACCCGGCCGCGGCTTCATTCGGCCGCGGCGCCGACTTGTTGACGCGGGCAAAGCGCAGCACGATCTTGGTGCCGGCATGATCGGGATCGCGCGCGACGTCGGCTTCGAGCTTTGATGCCATGGCCGAGACGATGCGCTGTCCCATGCCGGTCGAACGCGGGTCGGCCTTGACGTTGAGGCCCACGCCGTCGTCGGTGATCGACAGCAGGAGTTCGTCGCCGAGAGGCTTGAGCTCGACGTGGATCGGGCCGGCGCCGTCGGGGTAGGCGTATTTGACGGCGTTCATGATCAGCTCATTGACGATGATGCCGATCGCCACCGCACGGTCGGGGTCGATCTCGATGGGCTCGGCCTTCAGCGTCAGCCGCGACATCCGATTGCCCTCGGCCGAGCGCCGCAGGTCCTCCAGCAGCGCCTCGAGATACTGGTTCAAGAGCACACTCTTCAGATCGTGCGAGGTGTAGAGCCGGCGATGGACCTGGGCGACCGCGGCGACGCGCCCCATCGCATTGGTGAGCGCCGCCTTGACGTCGTCCTGGACGGCGGAATTGGCCTGCAGGTGCAGCAGCGAGGCGATGATCTGCAGAGAGTTGCCGACGCGGTGATTGACTTCGCGCAGCAGCACCTCGCGCTCGGCGGCCAGCGCCGCGTAGCGGTCGCGCGAGGCGTGGACTTCGGCCTCGGCCTCGTCGCGGGCTCTTTGAATCTCCGCCTGCCGCAGCGCGCCGTTAACGGCGACCTGGAGCAGGGGAATGAACTCGCCCTGCACGTCCTTGACGAGATAGTCCGCCGCGCCCGCCTTCAGCGCGGTGACGGCAATCGCCGAATCCTGCGAGGCCGTGACGAATACCACCGGCGGCGCACCCGGGATTGCCAGAATCCGCTCCAGCGTTTCGAGACCGTCGAGACCGGGCATGTACTGGTCGAGCGCGATGGCGTCGATGCCGCCTTGCGCCAGCCGGTCGAGGCCCTGCTGGCCATCGGCGGCATGCACCACCTTGAAGCCGAGCCGCGTCAGGCCGCGATCGACCAGCCGCGCCAACCCGGCGTCATCATCGATATACAGCAGTGTCGGCGTGGCTGTTGTCATGTGGCGGCTGGCGGTACCTGGATGACGGAAAAGAACAGGCCAAGCTGGCGAATGGCGTTGGCGAAGCTTTCGTAATTCACCGGCTTGGTGATGTACACGTTACAACCGAGGTCGTAGCAACGCTTTATTTCATGGGAATCGTCGGTGGTGGTCAGCACCACGACCGGGGTCGTCTTAAGATATTTGTTGTCCTTGACCTGCTTCAGGATATCGATGCCCGACGCGTCGGGCAGGTTGAGATCGAGCAGGATCAATAGCGCGTTGCCCTTGTGAACAAGGCCCGTTCCATCCTTGCCGAACAGGTACTTCAGCGCGGCTGTACCGCTGGTGAACGGGATGATCTCGTTGTTGACACCGGAACGGCGGATGTTCCGCTCGATCAGGCGGGCGTGGCCCTCGTCGTCCTCGATCATGATGATAGTGACTGGATTACTCATGACTGTGTGTTCCGGTTACGAATGGTCCAATTGATCGGCAGTGTAATCGTGAATGTGCTGCCGTTGTGAAGTTCCGAGGCGACCGACAGGGTTCCGCCGAGCCGCCGCACCAGCGCGCGGACGTGCGCAAGGCCGATGCCTTGCCCAGGTTTGTCCTGGGTTCCGGCGCGGCGGAACAGCTCGAAAATGCGCTGATGGTCCTTGGGGTCAATACCGCGCCCATTGTCGGTGATCTCGAAAATAGCAAAGCCGAGTTTGGTGCGGCCGCGCACCTGGATGTCACCGGGAACGCCGGTCTTGAGGTATTTCAGTGCATTTTCGATCAGATTGGAGAAAATCTGCTCCAGCGCCAGGCGGTCGCTGACGATGTTCGGCAGCGGTTCGATGCGGATCTGGGCCTCGGCTTCAGCGGCCTGGTGCGCCACCGTCGCGACAATGCCCTCGATCAGTTCGCGGGTTTCGATCCGCACCGGTTCGAATTCGCGCCGGCCTTCGCGGGTGAGGTTGAGGATGGCCGAGATCAGCCGGTCCATCTTGGCGATCGAGGATTTGATGAAGCCCAGCGCCTCGGTGAAGTCTTCCGACAATTGCTTGTCGGGTCCTTCGAGGACGGGCTCGGCGCTATCGGTGGCGTTGTCAGCCGTCGCCGGCGCGGCCGATTGCGCGCGCGCCAGGGTCGCGATCCGCTTGAAGATGTCGCCGCGCAGTTCCTCGAGCTCGCTGGTAAAGCCCATGATGTTCACCAGCGGCGAGCGCAGATCGTGGCTGACGATATAGGCGAAGCGCTGGATCTCGTCATTGGCTTCGCGCAGATCGGCGGTGCGCTCGTCGATCGTGGTTTCGAGGTGGATATTGTTGTCGCGCAATTGGGTTTCGGCATCGTCGCGGGCGCGCGAGGAGCGGCGCACCAGGAAGATCGAGATGCCGGCGAGCGCGATCACGAGGCCGGAACCCGCCACCGTCACCGCCGAGGCCAGTTGCTGCGTGCGGTCCGCGGTCGCGGTGCGCAGGGCGAACAGCCGGTTCTCCTCGGCGCGCATCGCGTTGCTGAGGTCGCCGATCTTCTGGACGGCGTCGCTGGCGCCGGCCTCACGCAGCATCGCGATGCCGCCGGCGAGGTCGTTGCGTTTGACGAATGCGATGGCCTTGGCAAATTCGGCAAGCCGGGCTTCGACCGGCGGCCGCAGCCGCCGGGCGTTCTCGGCCTGGACCGGATTGTCCGAGGTTAGCCGGATCAGCTTGTCGATATCGGGGAGGATGGTCGCGGTGGCGGACTCGTGCTCGGTCAGGAAGCGAGGCTCTGAGGTCAGGAGATAGCCGCGCGCCGAGCTTTCGGCGCGGCGGATCTGCAACAGCAACGTCGAAAGCTGGTTCTCGACCTCGACCGTATGCACGACCTTGCCGCTGTCCTTGCGGGCCTCATGAACGAGAATGACCGATAAGGCGCTGATCCCCACCAGCACCGAAAATCCCGCCGCAAGCAGCAGGATTTGCCCCAAAGCGCGGCGGCGCTGGGCTTTAGTGTTCACAATGATCTCGCGTCATGAACAAACGAAACAAACCGCCCCTGCCAGACAGGCCCCCAATACCGCTCAACGCCCAGGGGGAACGATTGGTTCCACGGGCAAAAGGGGCCGGTTCAGGGCGTTACTCAGGAAGTCTTGGTCTTTTCGGCCTGGCCGGCGAGATACTGCTCCAGCCAATGGATGTGGTAGTCGCCGTCGATGATACCGGGCTCGCGGACCAGGGCGCGGAACAGCGGCAGGGTGGTCTCGATACCTTCGACCACCATCTCGTCCAGCGCGCGGCGCAGCCGCATCAGGCATTCGCCGCGGGTCTTGCCGTGAACGATCAGCTTGCCGACCAGCGAGTCGTAATAGGGCGGGATGACGTAACCCTGATAGACGGCGGAATCGATCCGGACGCCGAGGCCGCCGGGTGGATGGAATTGCGTGATCTTGCCCGGCGAGGGACGAAACGTCTGCGGATTTTCCGCATTGATGCGGCATTCGATGGCGTGGCCGATGATGGCGATCTCGTCCTGCGTCGCCGGCAGGTCGCCGCCGGCGGCTATGCGGATCTGTTCCAGCACGAGGTCGATATCGGTGATGCTTTCGGTGACGGGATGCTCGACCTGGATGCGGGTGTTCATTTCGATGAAATAGAACTCGCCGTCCTCGTACAGAAACTCGATGGTGCCGACACCGAGATATTTCATGTCCTGCATCGCCTTGGCACAGGTGGCGCCGATCTTGGCGCGTGCGGCGGCAGAGAGAACCGGTGAGGGGCCTTCTTCCCAGACCTTCTGGTGACGGCGCTGCAGCGAACAGTCGCGTTCGCCGAGATGGATGGCGCCGCCGCGGCCATCGCCCAGCACCTGGATCTCGATGTGGCGCGGCCTGGTCAGATATTTCTCGAGATAGACCGAAGCGTCGCCGAACGCGGATTTGGCCTCGTTGGAGGCGGTCGAGAGCGCCATCAACAGCTCATCGGCCGTGTGCGCGACTTTCATGCCGCGTCCGCCGCCGCCGGCAGCGGCTTTGACCAGCACCGGAAACCCGATCGCCTTGCCGATCGCCATCGCGTCGTCTTCGGGGCCGACCGCGCCATCGGAGCCGGGCACCACGGGAATGCCGAGCTTCTTGGCGGTCTTCTTGGCTTCGATCTTGTCGCCCATCAGGCGGATGTGCTCGGCTTTCGGGCCGATGAAATGCAGATTGTGCTCGGCGAGGATTTCGGCGAAGCGGGCATTCTCGGACAGGAAGCCGTAGCCGGGATGCACCGCATCGGCGCCGGTGATCTCGCAGGCCGCGAGCAGCGAGGGGATGTTGAGATAGCTGTCTTTTGACGGCGGCGGCCCGATGCAGACGCTTTCGTCGGCAAGCCGCACATGCATCGCGTCGGCGTCGGCGGTGGAATGCACGGCGACCGTGGAGATGCCGAGTTCCTTGCACGCACGCAGCACGCGAAGGGCGATCTCGCCGCGATTGGCTATCAGGATCTTGTCGAACATCGCAGCGCCTGACGTTGACGGATTCTATTCAATGATCACCAACGGCTCGCCGAATTCGACCGGCTGGCCGTCCTCGACGAGAATCTGCGTCACGGTGCCCGCGCGCGGCGATGGAATCTGGTTCATCGTCTTCATGGCTTCGATGATCAGCAGGGTCTGTCCCACCGACACCTTGGTGCCGACCTCGATGAATGGTTTGGCGCCGGGTTCGGGCGCCGAGTAGGCGGTGCCGACCATCGGCGAGGGGACTGCGCCGGGGTGTTTGGCCAGATCGGCGATCGCCGCCGGCGTCACGTTCGCGGCCGGTGCCCCGTGTGCCGACGGGGCCTGCTGGTAATTGCCCGGCATCGAAGCTGTGACGGTGATGTTGCGCGCCACGCGCACCCGCAGGCCGGCGCGCTCGATCTCGATTTCGGTGAGGCTGGTTTCGTCCAGCAGCAACGCCAGTTCGCGGATCAGCGCACTGTCGTCGCTCTTGAAATTTGCGGCTGATTTGGTGTCAGGCTTGCTCGCCATATGCGGGGTCCGGAATTCTCTGGGGGATGACGGCTGAGGCGCCAGGCTTTTGATTATCAGGCTTTTGCCTTGACGCCGATTTTGGCGGCAAGGCCGTTGATTGCGAGCCGGTAACCGTCGATCCCGAACCCGCACAGCGATGCGAAGGCGGCTTTGGCCGTGAACGAATGGTGCCGGAAACTCTCGCGAGCGTGAATATTGCTGATGTGCACTTCAACGGTCGGGATTTTCACTCCGACCAGCGCGTCATGCAGCGCGATCGAGGTGTGGGAATAGCCGCCGGCATTGATGATGATGCCGACCATTTTCTTGGCGCGGGCCTCGTGGATGAAATCAATCAGCTCGCCTTCGCGGTTGGACTGCCGGCAATCGGCCACGAGGCCGAATTGCGTCGCCGTCTCCGCGCACAATTTCTCGACATTGGCGAGAGTGGCATGGCCATAGGTCTCGGGCTCGCGCGTCCCCAACAAATTGAGGTTCGGGCCGTTGAGGACGAGGATTGTCGGGGCAGGGGCCTGGGCCATCCAGAATTCCAGCAAAAGGGGGCGGGTAGGTCGCGGGGTTATAGGTAACAACGCGGCCAAGGGGAAGCCTGATGGGGGTTTTGAACACCCTTCAAGCGCCTCAACCGGTTCGTAAAAAGGCCTATGGAACCTACGGAAATCACTCATTAACCAAGGTTAAAGAGCCCGAAGTCCCGACGCAAAAGGGGCGGGCATTGCTGCCCACCCCCCAATTGCCGTCACTGCGAAGGACGTTAGCCCTCGATGATGTAGACGATCTCATGCGTCTGCGGGCGCACGATCACATAGCGGCCTTTGACCAGGATGACCTGATAGCCGCGCCATTCCGGATAGATCTCGACGATCCGCGGCGGAAGCGGATAGAAGGTGACCGAGCTCGGAACCCGCGTGCCAACCGAGATATTGAAGTTGACGTTGGTGGTTTCCCGGATGCTCGTCTCCGACTTGATGGCGGTTGTGATCTGCGAGCGCTTTTCAGCCGGAGGTGCTGCGGTTGCCGAAGTCGCGGCGTTGCCGGTGGTGGCGCCCGACTTGCTGTCGGTCTGGGCCGTGCCGGTCTTGCTGTCCGCCGCACCCTTGCTGTCGGTTGCGCTCTTGGAGTCCATGCCGGTCTTGCTGTCGCGGCCCTCGGCCTTCATGTCCTTGCCGCCCTTGGGTTCGGTCTCGGAGCGCATGCTCTTCTCACCGGCGGGCGACTTGGTGTCCTGAGCGCTCTTGCTCGACGGCATCTTCTCGTTGGATTCCGCGCCCTTTGCGCCCTTCATGTCGGAAGCGCCGCCGCTATCGCGCTGCATCGTGCCCGACCCGGCTCCGCCCGGTGACGGCGCGGTCTGCTGGGTCGCGGGACCAGCCGACGGCGACTCTTTGCTCATGCCGGTGCCCTGCGCATTTGCAAAGCCCGTTCCGGCGATCAGTGCCGCGACGGCGGCTGAAATCAGAAAACGATTAGACATAGAATTCTCCTCACGTGGATGCATTGCCCGCACCGACAACGAAAGGAGATGTGCGATGTTCCTGCCCAATCGCGGTTCCATCAGATTAGTTTGATGAATGCGGGGTGAATTTGAAACTCAACTTGGCAAGACGCGTTTTCTTGACCCGAACCGTTGCCCCCCGCATCAAGTTCGGGGCAGGCGTTCGCTCGAAAATGCTGTTAACCGCAGGCCCAGTCGAACTCCATCGTTTCGAGATCGAGCTGAGCGTTGCCGCCGCCGAAATTGAAGCCGCCGAAATGCTCTTCGATTTCGAGATAGGTCGCGCTGTACTTCGGCGTCCATTGGCAGGGAAACATCGTGCCGCCGAGATGATTGCGCCCGGACAGCCGCTCCAGTTCGAACCGCTCGGCGCCCTTGCTGTAGGGCGCGATGTAATCGCCGAGTTCATCCTTGTGCAACAGCTTGTCGCGCGGCGGACGGCCGACATTGGGATCGCCGTCACGCACCGCGACCGCAATGCCGTAGGCGTGGTGGCCGATCTCGGGCACGCGCCCGAACAGCCGGTACCAGTACTTGTTGGCGATCTCATCGACGCTGTCATAGCTGCCGATCTGAAGATCGAAAACCGCGCGCGCCGAACCGCTCTCAAGCCAGGGCGGCGCCGGATTCGCTTGCAGCAGCGCGTTGCCGGCGAGGCGAGGGGGCTGACACAGCGGTCCTGCGAACTCGACTTCCGTCAGCCAGATCGCTGCGAAATTGTGGTCGATGACGTCTTTCATCCGGAATTCCATCCGGTGCCGGTTCTGCTTGTAGAGCCAGAACGGCAACAGATCGGGATCGGCCGGACGGTCCGATGCCTCCGACGTGAGATATTCGGCGATCGTCTCGACTTCGCTCGGCTCGTCATGCTGCTGATCGGCGAACATCGTGAGCGCGACATAGTCCGCGCCTTTGGTGCGATACTGCTCGGGCAGCTTCAGCGTGAAGCAGGGCTGCATCGGAAAGCCGTCATACGGGCTGAGCGGCCATTGGCTCTCCCTAATTCCGGGCGGCAGGCCGTAGCACCAGCCGTGATCGGTATTGGTCCCGCGGGCGGGCGCGGTCTTGAGGAGTTCGAGGTCGTAGGCGGTGGTTGGCGGCGTCAGGCTCATGCGGGGGTCCTGTTGGTGCGAGCCCTCTTAGTGCCTGGTAGCGTCGCCGCGGTTCAGCCGCAGCAGGCATGCGGCAAAAAAAATCCGGCTGCGATGCAGCCGGATTTTGTCCGTCGAATGATACAGGGCGTCTGGCTTCAGCAGGTCGCCTTGCCGCAGCGGGCGATGCTGATCTTTTCCTTGAGGGTCTCGACGCCGACTGCGCCGATCACGACCTGCTTGCCGATCACATAGCTCGGGGTGCCGTTCATGCCCATGGCCTCGGCGAGCTTCATGTTCTCCTCGAGGGTGGCGCGGATTTCGGGGCTTGCCAGATCCTTTTCGAGCCTGGCCATGTCGAGGCCGGCTTCCTTGGCGACCGCAAGCGCGCGGGCCTTGTCGGCGGCACCGCGGCCGGTGAGCAGCTTCTGATGGAAGTCGAGATATTTCTTTCCGGTCGGATCCTGCATCCGCACCGCGACCCCGACCTGGGCGGCTTCGACTGAACCTGTGCTCAGCACCGGGAATTCCTTGAGCACGACCTTCAGCTTGGGATCGCCCTTCATCAATTCCATCATGTCGAGCATCGCGCGCTTGCAGTAGCCGCAATTGTAATCGAAGAACTCGACGAAGGTGACGTCGCCGTCCTTGTTGCCGAGCGTCACGTTGCGCGGCGAGTTGAAGATCGCATTGGCGTTCTTGGCGATGCTGGCCTGATGCTTCTCGGCTTCGGCGGCGGACTGGCGTCTGGTCAGTTCGGCCATCGCCTCTTCCAGCACCTCGGGATGGGCGATCAGGTACTCCCGGACGATGGTCTCGATGTCTTTGCGCTGGACATCGGAGAAGCTCTGCGCGGAAGCCGGCAGCGACGCGCCGCACAGGGCGATCGCGAACAGGGCGGAAGCAAGGTGACGGAGCAAAGGCATCGGTAAATCCTTGGGTGGCGAGTTCCGGGCCGTTCTCATGAAGGCCGGCACTTGGAATACGCTTGGTGTCCAGGTTCGGTTGTCGTGCAACTCAGTTTATTTCCGGTAGCGGCGCTAGTTGCTTCTTTGGCCGGGAAGCGGTTTGGCGCTCACAATATCGTCAGCTTTGACCCATCCCGGGGTCCCGATCGCGAACCGCGTCTTGGCCCGCGAGGCGAGGTCGCGCGCGGTCTTGTTGTCGCCGCGGAGGTACGCGGCCTGGGCCGATGCCAGATCGGCCTGCGCGTAGTCGCCCTTGCGGCCATAGGCCATCGCGAGCTGCATGTAGCCGATCGGGGCTTCGGTCTCGCGCGCCAGCGCCGCGCGCAGGATGGCGATCGCCTCTTCGGTGTAGGCCTTGTTGTCGGACGCCACCAGCGCCTGCCCAAGCAGCATCTCGATGAGCGGGGCGTTGTTGGAAAGCTGTACCGCCTTGCGCAGCGGCGCGATGGCCTCGGCCGGCTTGCCGCCTTCCAGCAAAGCCTGTCCGCGGAGTTCGTAGAAATAGGCATTGGCCGGTTGCAGCTGGATCAGGCTGTCGATCTGGGCCAGCGCGCTGCGCAGGTCGCCATGCAGATAGGTGGTGATGGCGCGCGCATAACGCGCGGGCACGCCGGTGTTGGACAGCGGATAGCGCCGGAAGACGGTGTCCTGCCGCTCCATGAAGCCGGAGATCTTGGCGCGCACCATGTCGTGGCGCATTTGCAGGGCTGGGTCGTCCTTCTTGTCCCAATAGGGGCTGGAACGCGCGAGCTCTTCCAGGGCGCGGACGCGCTCGGCCGGCATCGGGTGCGACTGCACGTAGGGGTCGGCGCCGCGCGCCGCGAACAGGCTCTCATCGGAGAAGCGCTTGAAGGTCTCAAACATGCCGCGGGCCGACTGGCCGGTGGCATTGAGGAATTTCACCCCGGCCTTGTCGGCGTTTTCCTCCTGCTGCCGCACATAGGAAAGCAGAGTGCGCTTGATCACCTCGGCGGGTGCCGACATCGCGGCGGCGCCGGCATTGGCCAGCCCGCTGTTGCCGCCACCGCGCGAGCCCGCCACCATGGCGCCGGCGCCGAGCAGCATGGCGATGATCATCTGGGTCTGCGCTTCCGCCAGCCGCTCGCGAAGTTTTGAGAGGTGACCGCCGGCCAGATGGCCGGTCTCGTGCGCGAGCACGCCGATGATCTGGTTCGGTGTCTCCGATTGCATCATCGCGCCGTAGTTGACGAAGATGCGGCGGCCGTCGGCAACGAAAGCGTTGAAGACGCCTTCGTTGATGATCACCATCTGGATGTTCTGCTTCTCCATGCCGGCGGCGCGCAGGATCGGCCTTGTGTAGTCGCGCAGCAATTGCTCCGACTCGGTATCGCGCAGCACCGGGGGGCCCTTGTTCTGGGCCGCCGCGAGCGTCGGCGTCATGACAAGCGCGGCCGCCGTGGCGAGGGCGGTCAGTTTCAGCGTCGTTTTGCGGTGCGCGAGGCGGAACAACATGAAGCGATCTATTGGGCGTTGGCGGCGAAACTGGCAGTCATCGGCGCTCGGGCCGAGCAGCCCTGATTAGATCAGAACCGAACGCCAGTCTCTTGTTTTGACGCTTTTTTTCTTCCCGCGGACCAGTATCCACTTGGCTTGAAAGCGCTATAAGGAGCCACCGAATACGGCCAGTCTGGGGCGGTAACGGGTGCCGGAACTCGAAATCGGCCTTGACCGATCAAATTGCAGATAGCGATGCTCGAATCGACTCTTAGGGACGCTGCGAACACCCTGCTAACGGCTTCCAGCCGGAGCGATGTTCCACCTTTCATGGTGATGGACGTGATGGCGGCGGCGGCCCGCATCGAGGCGGCCGGCGGCCACGTCATTCACATGGAGGTCGGCCAGCCGGCAGCGCCCGCTCCGAAGACCGCGCTGGCGGCGGCGCGTCTCGCGCTCGACGACGGCCGGATTGATTATACCTCCGCGCTCGGCATTCCCTCGCTGCGGGCGCGCATCGCCCGGCACTACCGCGATACTTACGGTTGTAGCGTTGATCCTGAGCGGATCGTGGTCACCACGGGCTCGTCGGGCGGCTTCATCCTGGCCTTTCTTGCGATGTTCGAACCGGGCGACCGCGTGGCGGTGAGCGTGCCCGGTTATCCGCCGTACCGGCACATCCTCACCGCGCTCGGCTGCGAGTCGGTGCTGATCGAGACCACGAGCGCGACACGCCACGCGCTGACCGGCGAAGCCTTGCTGGCGGCGCATCGCAAGACGCCCCTCAAGGGCGTGCTGGTCGGCAGTCCCGCCAATCCGACGGGAACCATGATGTCGCGGGAGGCGCTCACCAGCCTGATGGCGGCGGCCGAGAGCGCCGGCATTCGCTTCATCTCGGACGAGATCTATCACGGTCTCGATTACGCGTTCCCGGCGGTGTCGGCCGCCGAGTTGTCGCCGCAGGCGCTGGTGATCAATTCATTCTCGAAATATTTCTGCATGACCGGCTGGCGCGTCGGCTGGATGGTGGTGCCGGAGCCGCTGGTGCGGCCGATCGAGCGGTTGCAGCAGAACCTGTCGATCTCGGTGCCGACGCTGTCGCAGATCGCAGCCGAGGCCGCGTTCGAGGGGGCGGCGGAAATGGAAGCGATCAAGCGCGGCTATCAGGAGAACCGCCGCATCCTGATCGATGGATTGCCGAAGGCCGGCCTGACCAATTTCCTGCCGGCCGACGGCGCGTTCTATCTCTATGCCGACGTCTCGCAGTTCACATCCGACAGCTTTGAATTCGCCAGCCGGATGCTGGAGAAAGCCCACGTCGCGGCCACGCCGGGCGTCGATTTCGACCCGATCCATGGACGCGCCTTCGTGCGCTTCTCCTATGCGCGCTCTTCCGACGAGATGCGCGAAGCCGTGAGCCGAATCGCGAAGTGGCTCGGGTAGGGCGCATCAGCCACCATCACTCATCCATATCTGCCATTTAGATCGGGGAACCATCTTGTCCGACACATCTCAGCCTGTCGCTGCACCGCATTTTCCGCTCGCCGCCGTTCTGTGGCCGCATCCTGCAGATCGCTCCGGTCTGTTGCGCGGCGTGATCCTGGTTGCATTGGGAACCGCGTTGCTGACCTTGTCGGCAAAGGTCAATCTGCCTTTGCCCTACGTGCCGATGACGCTGCAGACGCTGGTCGTATTGATGATCGGGGCGGCCTATGGCTGGCGCCTCGGCAGCGCAACCATCGTGGCCTATCTCGCCGAAGGCGCGATCGGATTTCCGGTATTCGCGGGCCCCACCGGCGGTCTTGCGCCGTTGCTCGGTCCCACGGCCGGGTATCTCTACGGCTTCGTGGCGGCGGCCTTCGTCACGGGATGGCTGAGCGAGCGTGGCTGGGATCGGTCAGTACCCCTGCTTTTCGTCGCCATGGGACTCGGCCACATCATCATTCTTGCGGCCGGGTTTGCCTGGCTGGCATTTGGCATCAAGCTCGGCGTTGAAAAGGCGTGGCTGGTTGGAATAGCGCCGTTCGTCGCGGCGTCGCTGATCAAGAACGCGCTCGGCGCTACGCTCATGCCTTTGTTGCGGCGCCCATTCGACCGCCGCTGACCGATCCCGTTCGGACCCCGCAGCAATGCCCCTGATTTCTGCTGGCTGAAATAATTTGGCTGTGCTAGCGGGCGGAGGTGTGGCAGAACGCCGCAGGTCGAACGGGAATATACGTCATGGCGGCAACGATTGCGGCTGACGCGCCGGTGCGCGCAGGCAAGGCCTGGTACAAAATCCTCTACGTCCAGGTGCTGATCGCCATCGTGCTCGGTGCGCTGGTCGGCTGGCTGTGGCCGGCGCTGGCGACCAACGACTGGATCAAGGCGCTCGGTGACGGCTTCATCAAACTGATCAAGATGGTGATCGCGCCGATCATCTTCTGTACCGTGGTGTCGGGCATCGCCCATATCCAGGACGCCAAGAAGGTCGGCCGCATCGGCATCAAGGCGCTGATCTATTTCGAAATCGTCTCGACCTTTGCGCTGGTGATCGGGCTGCTCGTCGGCAATCTGGTCAGGCCGGGCCACGGCTTCGGCGGCGCGATGGCTGACGCGGCCAAGGTCGCCGGTTTTGCCAAACAGGCCGAGGCCCAGAAGTCCGTCGATTTCTTCCTGCACATCATTCCCGATACCGTCGTCGGCGCGTTCGCGCAGGGTGAAATCCTGCAGGTGCTGCTGTTTTCGATCCTGTTCGGCTTTTCGCTGATGGCGCTTGGCAAGCGGGGCCATACCATGCGTTCCTTCATCGACGACGCCGCGCACGCGGTGTTCGGCGTGATCGCGATCGTGATGCGGGCCGCGCCGATCGGCGCGTTCGGCGCCATGGCCTACACGATCGGCAAGTTCGGCACCGGCGCCATCGTGAACCTGATCGGGCTGATCGCGACCTTCTATCTCACGGCGGCGCTGTTCGTCCTGGTCGTGCTCGGCACCATCGCGCGCATGGTCGGATTCTCGATTCTCAAGTTTCTGTCCTACGTCAAGGACGAACTCCTGATCGTGCTCGGCACCTCGTCGTCCGAAAGCGCGCTTCCGTCGCTGATGGAAAAGCTGGAGCGGCTCGGCTGTTCCAAGTCGGTCGTCGGCCTCGTGGTGCCGACCGGCTACTCGTTCAACCTCGACGGCACCAACATCTACATGACGCTGGCGACGCTGTTCATCGCGCAGGCGCTCGGTTTCGATCTCACGATAGGCCAGCAGATTACCATCCTGCTGGTGGCGATGCTGACCTCGAAGGGCGCCTCGGGCATCACAGGTGCGGGCTTCATCACGCTGGCGGCGACGCTCGCCGTGGTCGATCCGCGGCTGGTGCCCGGCATGGCCATCGTGCTCGGCATCGACAAGTTCATGAGCGAGTGCCGCGCGCTGACCAACCTCTGCGGCAACGGCGTCGCCTGCGTCGTGGTGTCGTGGTGGGAGGGCGAACTCGATCAAGAGAAGCTGCACGCCAATCTCAACAGGCAGATCGATCCGACCGACATGGAGACGGCGCTGACGACCGATTGACGATCGCTTTTTTAAGGATCGCGTTGTTGCAACAAAAAACCGCCCGGTGTTGCCGGGCGGTTTTTCCGTTTGAATTCAGGTCGTCCTTACTCGCCGCTGCCGAAACGCCGTGACCACCAGCCGGCCTTGCGCGGCGCGGCTTCGCTGGCCGCGGCAGGCGCGGGTTCAGCGGGCGCGGGAGCAGGGGCCGTTGCCGCCGGCTCCGCCTCGCTATGGCTGACGGCCGGTGCTGGCTCGGACGGGGCGCTGGTCAGGAACGAGACTTTTTCGCGCACCGTCGAACGCCGCCGCGCGGCGGCCCGGTCGGCCTCCTGTGCGGTTTCCTCGGGTGTCGGCGTCGGCGCGCTGCTGACGGTTTCGGGCGAGGCGTGTTCGGCGGGCTGCCACTGCGGTTGCGGCGGCTGCGAAACGGGCTCGGGTTCGACCAATGTCGGCGCCGGCTCGGCCGAGGGGCCGTCGAAATCGGCAACCGCGCTGGCGACTTCCGAAACCGGGGTCGGTCCGAGTTCGTCCGAGATCGATCCGGCGAGACCATCTTCCGGTCCGCTGCCACGCCGGCGGCGTCCGCCGCGACGTCCGCGACGGCGCGGGCGGCGCTCGCCGTTTGGTCCCTGTTCGCCGCGCGCAACGGCACCCTGTTCGTCGCCCTCGTCGTCGTCGGCTTCGCCGTCGTCGGCAACCGTGACCGCGCCATCAGCGCTTTCGGGTGCAACGCGCAGGGCGTCATTGTCGTCGCGCGGGGCTGCCCCTTCACGCGGCTCGCCACGGCCGCGGCGGCGCCGGCGGCGCTTGCGGCGGTGGCCGTCGGCTTCGCTTTCACCGGCGACTTCTTCGCCGCCGGCGGCTTCCTCGGTCAGGCCTTCGGTCTCTTCGGTCTCGACTTCACCTTCGATGTCGAACGGCTCTTCGTCGTCATAGGCTTCCTCGACCTGGGACGGGAACGCCGCGGCCTGCGCCGCCAGCAAGGCCTTGGCGGCTTCCAGCGTGTGCACCTGTTCGCCGCGATCGATGATGAACGATTGCTGGCCGGCCACCGTGGGATCGGCAACGATCGCAAGCGTGACCTTGAAGGCGTTTTCGAGATCGCGCAGATGGCCGCGCTTGTGGTTGAGGACGTAGAGCGCGACGTCGGTGCGGGTGCGCACCACCAGATTGTGGGTCGCGCCCTTCATCAGAATTTCTTCGATGCCGCGCAGCAATTGCAGCGCCACCGACGACACCGAGCGGACATGGCCGCTGCCGCCGCAATGCGCGCAGGGCTCGGTCGAACTCTCCAGCACGCTGGCGCGGATGCGCTGGCGCGACATTTCCAACAGGCCGAAATGCGAGATGCGGCCGACCTGGATGCGGGCGCGGTCCTGCCGCAGGCAGTCGCTTAGCTTGCGCTCGACCGCGCGGTTGTTGCGCTTCTCGTCCATGTCGATGAAGTCGATGACGATCAGGCCGGCAAGATCGCGCAGACGCAGCTGCCGCGCGACTTCCTCTGAGGCTTCGAGGTTGGTCTTGAGCGCGGTGTCCTCGATGTGGTGCTCGCGGGTCGATCGGCCGGAGTTGACGTCGATCGAGACCAAAGCTTCGGTCTGGTTGATGACGATGTAGCCGCCCGAGCGCAGTTGCACCGTCGGCGAGAACATCGCATCGAGCTGGCTCTCGACGCCCATCCTTGAGAACAGCGGCTGGCCGTCGCGATATTGCCGGACCGCCCGCACGTTCGAGGGCATCAGCATCTTCATGAAGTCGCGGGCTTCATCGTAGCCGGCCTGGCCGGCGACCTGGATTTCGTCGATTTCCTTGTTGTAGAGGTCGCGCAGCGAGCGCTTGATCAGCGAGCCTTCCTCGTAGACCAGCGTCGGGGCCTGCGACTTCAGCGTCATGTCGCGCACGGTTTCCCACATGCGGATCAGATATTCGAAGTCGCGCTTGATTTCGGGCTTGGTGCGCGAGGCGCCGGCGGTGCGCAGGATGATGCCCATGCCCTCGGGCACGTCGAGATCCTGCACCACTTCCTTAAGCCGCGAACGGTCCTGGGCCGAGGTGATCTTGCGGCTGATGCCGCCGCCGCGGGCGGTGTTGGGCATCAGCACGGCGTAACGGCCGGCCAATGACAGATAGGTGGTCAGCGCCGCGCCCTTGTTGCCGCGCTCTTCCTTGACGACCTGCACCAGCATGACCTGGCGGCGCTTGATGACTTCCTGGATCTTGTACTGGCGGCGCGGACGGAAGGCGCGCTCCGGCACTTCCTCGAGCACATCGTCGCCACCGACGGATTCGACGACTTCCTCTTCGGCATCGTCGCCATCGTCTTCATCATCGTCGTCTTGCTCGTCGCCTTCCGGCGCGGGGGCACGATCCTCGTGGGAGGCGGCGGCGTATTCCTCGCCGGCATCCTCGGCGCGCGGCGCGTCATCGGCATGGGCGGCGTTTTCGAGCGCGTGTTCGTCGCCGTGCCGTGCGTCATGCGCCGGCTCGTCGTGATGCGCATGAACCTCGTGGCTTTCGGCGCTGGCCGTTACCTCTGCCGGCGCGGCGACGGCCTCAACCGGTGCCGCATCGGATTGGAATGAAGCTACCGGGGCTTCGGCCGCGGCATGATCAGGGGTGTTATCCTGGACGCGATCTTGGGTTTGCTCTTCGAGGTGGTCTTCCTGGGGGCGACCCTGTTCATGCGAATGATCGTCGTGATCATGCGCAACATACCCATGATCGTGGCCGTGGTCGGCTGTATCGGCGGGATGGTGATCGCCATCATGGGCGCGGGCTTCGTCGGGGTGTGCGCCTTCATGCAAGCGCTGCGCCTCGCCCTCATAGGGCTGGGCGGCCTGCGCCGGATCGATCGCGGCGTTTTCGACGACGTCGCTCTGGACCCGTTCGCCATGGCCGCGGCGGCGGGCGTTGCGGTGGCGCGAACGGCCGCGGTGACGGTTGGAGGAGCGGTTCTCGCTCTCTTCCTCGGCCTCGCGATGGGCGCGTTCGTCGGCCTCGATCAGCGCCTGCCGGTCGGCGACCGGGATCTGGTAGTAGTCGGGGTGGATTTCGCTGAAGGCCAGGAAGCCGTGACGGTTGCCGCCATATTCGATGAAGGCCGCCTGCAGTGACGGCTCTACGCGCGTGACCTTGGCGAGGTAGATATTGCCGCGCAGTTGTTTGCGCTGGGCGGTCTCGAAATCAAATTCTTCGACGCGATTGCCGCGGACCACGACGACCCGGGTCTCTTCCGGGTGGGTGGCATCGATCAACATCTTGTTGGGCATTTTGGAGCTCTTGACGGCGGCGGGCGCGGTGCATGGCGCGCGCATATTGCGCGGCCCGGTGACGCGACGGTCCACCTGATTCGGGGGTGAGGGGAAGGCCAAAACGCAAACCTTGGCGCCGCGCCGAACGGGGAGCCACCGGAACAAAACGACGTGCGAAGCTTTCGCTTCGCGTCGGCGCGATCGTTCCGTGGATCCTGGTCGGCAACACAGTCTGGCGCATCAAGCGTCGGCCCGTCTGAACATGTTGGCGGCAAAATTGACCGCCGTGTCTATCGCTGAAGGCCCGGCGCGGCGCATTCGCGCTCGCCGGCCATCGCATATCGGACCATTTTGGGGTCCAGATAATCAGTTCTGCCGTGTCTCAAACCGTCCCTGGAGCAAGATAGTACCTTGCAAGTTAGTACCTGGGATCGGACGCCGCTCGGGCTCGAAACCGCCTCTCCGTGTCAGCCGCGCGCAGCGCTGGCTGGTGGAGGGATCGGGAAAGACGCAGGTCCCTTCGACTTGGAAGGTTCCGGCGCTGCACCGGGAGGCTGAACGCGACACAACCGGGAGTATTAGCCGTCAGCACCTCGTACATACGTGGATTGCCCGCCGGGTGCAAGGGAGCGTCAGGGAGCGTCAAGGGCAGCGTCGCAGCACGGCAACACTCATCCCTTTTCGCTTTTCGACCCTTAAGCTTCGATTAACCCTGTGGTTCTAATGCGGTAAGAGGGCTGCCTCGGAGGCGTCGAATCGTTGGCTAACCGCGCAAATCACCGGGTTTTGCTGGGGTGCGGCCTGTTGTGCGCCGCAGCATTGGCGTGTGCCAATTTCATCACCCCGAGCGCTGCGCAGGGGCCTTCGCCTGGACCCGCTGCGGCAAGCGCCTCGAATTTTCCGGTGGCCTCCGATGCAAGGCTGGCCGGCGACAGCAAACAAACCCGCTTCGTCCTCGATCTCGACAGGCCGATCCAGTTTCGCGCCTTTGCGCTGGCCGATCCCTATCGCGTGGTCGTCGATATTCCCCAGGTCAGCTTCAAGCTGGCCGCGGCCACCGGCAGCACGGGGCGCGGGCTGGTCAAGGCGTTCCGCTATGGCCTCGTCATGCCGGGCGGTTCGCGAATCGTGTTTGACCTGACGGGACCGGCCAAGGTCGCCAAATCCTATGTGCTGGAAGCGGCCAACGACCAGCCGCCGCGGCTGGTGCTGGAGCTGGAAGAGGTGGACCGGACCGCCTTCGTGCAATTGCTGGCGCCCGAGAATCGCCCCGAACTGAGGCCGGCGATTGCTTCCGCCAATGCCGCGGTTGGGCCGGACGATGCACCGGCGGCGGCAAAGTCCGCGCAGGCGCAGGATACCCGACCCCTGATCGTGATCGATCCCGGCCATGGCGGCATCGACAACGGCACCCAGGCCGGCGGCGAGATGGAAAAGAATCTGGTGCTGGGATTTGGCCTCGCGCTGCGCGATCGCATCGAGAAATCAGGCAAATACCGCGTCGTCATGACCCGTACGGACGATACGTTCATTCCACTGAACGACCGCGTGAAGGTCGCGCGCACCCAGTCGGCCGCACTGTTCGTCTCGATCCATGCCGACGCCCTGCCGCGCCGGGAGGGCGATGCCCACGGCGCCACCATCTACACCTTGTCCGACAAGGCCTCCGACGCTGAAGCCGAGCGGCTGGCCGAGGCCGAGAACAAGTCGGACGCCATTGGCGGCGTCAATCTCACCGACGAGCCGACCGAAGTCGCCGACATCCTGATCGACCTCGCGCAGCGCGAGACCCGAACGTTTTCAAACCGGTTCGCCCGCATCTTGATGGGCGAGATGAAGACCACGGTGCGGATGCACAAGCACCCGTTGAAATCCGCCGGCTTCCGCGTCTTGAAGGCGCCGGACGTGCCCTCGGTGCTGGTCGAACTCGGCTATGTCTCGAACAAGGGCGACCTCGAGCTTCTGATGTCGGAGAACTGGCGGAACAAGACCGTCGGATCGATGGCGCAGGCGATTGATGCATTTTTCGCCAAACGGCTGGCAACCGCCGGACCCGGCAAATGAAAAGCCGTATGAAAATGCTGATTAAATGCACGCGATGCTGTGAAGGAAGCCCTAGTTTGGCCACAGCGGCAGCGGTATAGAAAACTACCGCAGGGTCTTCGGAATCGGCCATTATTGTCCGTCGGCCCCTTTATTGTTGGTACGCGCAACGACGGGTCCGTCGGGCGAGGGCTTGAGCGCTTCGATTTGCGCTTGGATTTTGATGGCAAGGCAGACGCCGCAAGTCACGGCGCAAGGGTTGGAACGGAACTTCGATCATGCGCTTGCTGGTGCGGTTTTTGGGATTCTTGTTCGCTGCCGGAACCGTGGTGTTCCTGGTGGGCGTCGCCGGCGTCGCCGGCGCGATCTGGCATTTCTCCAAGGACTTGCCGGATTATTCGCAGCTTCAGGATTATGAACCGCCTGTGATGACGCGCGTGCACGCCTCAGACGGCGCGCTGCTCGGCGAGTATTCCAAGGAGCGCCGACTCTATCTGCCGATCCAGGCGGTGCCGAAACTCGTCATCAACGCGTTCCTCGCCGCCGAAGACAAGAACTTCTACGAGCATGGCGGCATCGACTTCACCGGCATGGCGCGCGCGGCGGTGCTGTATGCGCAGAACTACGGCTCCAACCGCCGGCCGCAGGGTGCGTCGACCATCACCCAGCAGGTCGCAAAGAACTTCCTGTTGACCAATGAGGTCTCCTTCGCCCGCAAGATCAAGGAAGCCTTGCTGGCGATGCGTATCGAGCGCGCCTATTCGAAGGATCGCATCCTCGAACTCTATCTCAATGAAATCTATCTCGGTCTCGGCGCCTACGGCATCGCGGCGGCGTCGCTGGTCTATTTCGACAAGTCGGTGAACGAGCTTACGATCTCGGAAGCCTCGTATCTGGCGGCGCTGCCGAAAGCGCCGGCGGCGCTGCATCCGGTGCGCAACCGCGACCGCGCGATCGAACGCCGTAACTACGTCGTCGATCGTCTCGTCGAAAACGGCTGGATCAAGCAGGCCGATGCCGACAAGGCGCGCAAGGATCAACTCCTGGTCACCAGCCGCGGTACCGGCGCGCATATCTTTGCCGGCGAGTATTTCGCCGAGGAAGTCCGGCGCGACATCTTCGAACGTTACGGCGAAAAGAAGCTCTATGAAGGTGGCCTCTCGGTCCGGGCGACGCTCGACCCGAAGATGCAGGTGATGGCGCGCAAGACCATGGCGGCCGGCATGGTCAATTACGATGAGGCGCAGGGCTGGCGGGGTGCGCCAAGCAAGCTCGACATTACCGGCGATTGGGGCGTGAAGCTGGCCGACGTCAAGGCGCTGAGCGATATCTCGCCCTGGCGGATGGCTGTGGTGCTGGAGACCAGCGACCAGTCGGCCCGGGTCGGTTTCCAGCCCGGCCGCGAGCTCGGCGGCGCCGTCGCCAAGCAACGGCAGACCGGCATCATCACCATCGATGGCGTCAAATGGGCCAAGGCTGCGTCGGGGCCGACCAAGGGCAGAACGCCGACATCGGTCGCGCAAGTGCTCGCACCGGGCGACGTGATTTATGTCGATCCGCTGTTCGGCAAGGACGGCAATCCGGTGGAGGGGCAGTATCGCCTGCGCCAATTGCCTGAAGTGTCGGGTGCGATGGTGGCAATGGATCCCTGGACCGGCCGCGTGCTGGCCATGGTCGGCGGATTCTCGTTCGACCAGAGCCAGTTCAACCGCGCGACGCAGGCGTACCGGCAGCCGGGTTCCTCGTTCAAACCGCTGGTCTATTCAGCGGCCATGGACAATGGCTACACGCCGTCGACCGTGGTGGTCGACGCACCGATCGAAATCGATCAGGGGCAGGGCGCCGGCGTCTGGCGCCCGGAAAACTATTCGTCCGGCAAGTACAACGGTCCGGTGACGCTGCGCAATGCGCTGCGGCAGTCGCTCAACACGGTGACGGTGCGGCTGGCGCAGGACATCGGCATGCCCCTGATTGGCGAATATTCGCGGCGCTTCGGCGTTTACGACGAACTGCCGAACTATCTGTCCTATTCGCTTGGCGCCGGCGAAACCACGGTCATGCGCATGGTCACGGCCTATTCGATGTTCGCCAATGGCGGCCGCCGCGTGAAGCCGACTTTGATCGATCGCATCCAGGACCGCTACGGGCACACCATCTACAAGCATGACGCGCGCGAATGCCGCGGCTGCGACGCGCCCGGCGGCTGGAAGAATCAGCCCGAACCGCAACTGGTCGACCGCCGCGAGCAGGTGCTCGATCCGATGACGGCCTATCAGATCACCTCGATGATGGAATATGTCGTGCAGGCCGGCACCGCGACTGTCGTGAAGGAAGTCGGCAAGCCGATCGCCGGCAAGACCGGAACCACCAACGATGCGAAGGACGCGTGGTTCATCGGCTTCTCGCCGGACCTCGTGGTCGGCATCTATGTCGGCTACGACAAGCCGCGCACCCTCGGTGGCAAGGCGACCGGCGGTGCGCTGGCCGCGCCGATCGCACGCGACTTCCTCAAGCTCGCGCTCGCCGACAAGGCCGCGATCCCGTTCAAGGTGCCGGCCGGAATCAAGCTGGTTCGCGTCGATGCCAAGAGCGGCATGCGCGCAGGTCCCGGCGAAGGTGGCCGGACCATCCTGGAAGCCTTCAAGCCGGGTACAGCTCCGCCGGATAATTACTCCGTCATTGGCGTGGCCGATGCCGATGGGCGCGCCCCGCAGGGATATCAAGGCGGATATCAGGGGGGATACCAGTCGCCCGACTCCGGCCACATCATGCGGCCCGGCGGGCTGTACTAGGCTCGTTGGTGTGAAGAAACTGCTTGGGACCGAACCCCAGGCGGATTGCGCTTTGTGAGAGACGCCGCTACATCCCTGCGAACACTAACTCTATATCTTGACGCGTTTTCTTCACGCGAACCAGTACCCACTTCGCTTGAAAACGCTATATTAGCGGTTTGCACCGCAGATCAGAGACACCATGCGCGCCGAAGTCGAACGCCTCGTTGAAGAGATCAAGCAGTCAGTCGGGCTGCTGAGGAGGCATCTTTGACGTCGAACAGTCCACGGCACGGCTAGCCGAGCTGAACAAGCTCGCCGAAGATCCCAATCTCTGGAACGATCCACAGAAGGCCCAGAAGCTGATGCAGGAGCGCACCTCGCTGGAGGATGCGCTGCAGGGCATCGGCAAGGTCGAGCGCGAACTCAGCGACAATGTCGAGATGATCGAACTCGGCGAAGCCGAGAACGATGCCGGTGTCGTCACCGAAGCCGAGAACGCACTGAAGGCGCTGAAAAAGGAAGTGGCGCGCCGCGAGCTCGAGGCGCTGCTGTCGGGCGAGGCGGACCGGTTCGATTCCTATCTCGAAGTCCATGCCGGCGCGGGTGGCACCGAAAGCCAGGACTGGGCCGAGATGCTGCTGCGCATGTATACGCGCTGGGCCGAGAAGCACGGCTTCAAGATCGAATATCTGGAAGAAACACAAGGCGAAGAAGCCGGCATCAAATCCGCCACCATCCAGATCTCGGGCCACAACGCCTATGGCTGGCTCAAGACCGAGGCGGGCGTGCACCGGCTGGTTCGGATATCGCCGTACGATTCCAACGCGCGCCGGCACACCTCGTTCTCGTCGGTCGCGATCTTTCCCGTGGTCGACAACAGCATCAAGATCGACATCGCGGAGTCCGACGTGCGCACCGACACCATGCGCTCCGGCGGTGCCGGCGGTCAGCACGTCAACAAGACCGAATCCGCGGTGCGGCTGACGCATATTCCGACCGGCGTCGCCGTGGTCTGTCAGGCCGGCCGCTCGCAGCACAAGAACCGCGCGCAGGCCTGGGACATGTTGCGCGCGCGGCTCTACGAAATCGAGCTGAAGAAGCGCGAGGAACAGGCCGCGGCCGATCAGGCCGCCAAGACCGATATCGGCTGGGGTCACCAGATCCGCTCCTACGTGTTGCAGCCCTACCAGATGGTCAAGGATCTGCGCACCGGTGTGCAGACCTCGGACACGTCGGGCGTGCTCGACGGCGATCTCGATGAGTTCATGGCCGCGACGCTGGCACAGCGTGCGTTCGGCACCTCGCCCGGTTCGGTCGAGGATGTGGATTAACCCATGACAATTTGCCCATGACGACAGTCGCTTTCATCGGCCTCGGCCGCATGGGGCACGGCATGGCGGGCCGCTATCTCGATGCCGGCTTTTCGGTTGCGATCTGGAATCGCAGCAAGGCGAAAGCCGAAGATCTGATCACGCGCGGCGCGCGCTGGGCGGCCTCACCGGCAAACGCGGCCGATGGCGCGGATGCCGTCGTCACCATGGTCGCCGATGACGGAGCGTCTCGCGCCGTGTGGCTCGGCCAGGATGGCGCGGCCGCGAAGATGAAGCCCGGCACGCTGGCGATCGAATGCTCCACGGTGTCGTACCAGCACGCGCTCGACCTGGCGCGTGAACTGCGCGGGCGCGAGTTGTTCTACATCGATTGCCCCGTCACCGGCCTGCCGAGCGCGGCGGCCGCCGGGAAGCTGACGCTGCTGGTTGGCGCCGACACAGCTAATCTCGATCGGGCAAAACCATATCTGGCGCCGATCAGCGACGTAGTCCGGCACTTTGGCGCTGTCGGCACCGGCACCGTCTTCAAGCTGATCAACAATCTGATGGGCGCGGTGCAGATCGCAAGTCTGGCCGAAGGCATCGCGATGGCCGAGCAGGCAGGGCTGGACATGAACCTCGTGGCGGAAGCGCTGGCGACCGGCGCGGTCGCGAGCCCGCAGGTGATCCGTCATTCAAAGCGCATGGTGGCGCGCGATTTCTCCGGCGCGTCGTTCACGGCGGCGCTCCGCCACAAGGATGCCGCCTATGCGGTGCAGTTGGCCGAAAGCCTGCTGGCCCGAACGCCGCCGGTCGGCCGCGCCGCGGTGGAAGCCTATGCCCATGCCAAGGCCGAGATGCCCGACGACGACGAAGGCAGGATGATCGAGATCGTGTCGCGCCCGAAATAGGCGCGTACGTGTTCGGAAATCGGGTGGGCAAGGCTCGCGGGCCGGAATAGATCTGCGCCGAATGCAGATATGAGCCGTACATGACCACCGCCGACAACCGGATCGACGCCCGCGACTGGTCGCTGCTCGGCGTGCTTTCGATCCTGTGGGGCGGCTCGTTCTTTTTCAACGGCGTGGTGCTGCGCGAATTGCCGCCGTTGACACTGGTGCTGCTGCGCGTGGCGCTGGCCTCGATCATCCTGCTGCCGCTGCTATGGGTCTACCGGATCGATTTTCCAAAAGGCATTGCAGGCTGGAAGCCGTTCTTCGCGATCGGGCTTTGCAACAACGTGCTGCCGTTCTCGCTGATCGTGGCGGGGCAGACGACGATCCCGAGCGGGCTGGCCTCGATCCTCAACGCCACCACGCCGTTGTTTACCGTTGTGGTGATGGCGGCGGCCGGTGAAGAGAAGCTGCAGGTGCGGCGGATCGCGGGCGTCGTGGTGGGCTTGATCGGCGTCGTCATCCTGCGTGGCTGGAGTTTGGACGGCGACGGATTCTGGAGCGGGCAGGGCATCGGCATCCTGCTCTGCCTCGCCGGCGCGTTCAGCTATGGCCTGTCGGCGCTCGTGGCGCGACGGCTGCTGTCGAACTCGCCGCCGCTGGGGACGGCGACGTTTCAGTTGCTCGCTTCGAGCGTCATAATGGTGATTGTCGCCGGCTTCGCCGAACGCCCCTGGCAATTGCCGATGCCAGGCGTTGCGACGTGGCTTGCGGTGATCGGTCTGGCTGTCCTGTCGACGGCGCTGGCCTATATCGTGTTCTTCCAGATCCTGCGGCGCTCCGGCGCCACCAATGTCATGCTGGTGACGCTATTGATTCCGGTCACCGCCATCGTGCTCGGCTATCTGGTGCTGGGCGAGCAGATTTCGCCGCGCGAGATCGCGGGCGCGCTGGTGATCGGCAGCGCGCTGCTGTTGATCGACGGGCGGGTGCTCGGGTTGGTTCGACGGCCGGCTGCCATAGGATAGATGGCGCTAGCCGTTGTTTTCGGTGAATTTCTTGTAGATCCAGCGCCTGCCGTCATGGCGCCGCCAAACCTTGCCGGTCAGCAACCGTCCGGTGATGGATCGCCGAGGAATGAAAATCTTCCGCAAGTGCCAGACTTCGGCCCAGGCGGGCTTCGGACTGAGGCTCAATATTCGTAACCGCTCCTGGCTTTCCGCATGCATGGCGCGCGCTCACGATTTAACGAGGCCGCCGGGCGGAAAATGATCGCCCGACGGCGAAGTTAACAGGGGTTGGAACGAACAAATCGTCCACTGCATGCACGATAGCCCGCGGCGGTCGTGATGCAATTGAAGTCGCTGGTTAAGCTAACCTGTCAACCTTACCGGCGGCTCTTCCATTGCGCGAACCAGCTTGAAAATCTTCCGTTGTTGCGCTCGCCGCCGTGCCAGGCGGCATAGACCGCGCCGTTGTCTGCCACCAACACGACGGCATCGAGGCCTTTGGAACGGCGCAGCGTGTCGATGGCTTGCTGCGGCGTTTGCGCGATTGGACCTGCGACATTGAAGGACGTGTTGACGGATATCTCGACGCCGATGTGACGGCCGAGCGCCTTCAGATAAGCGTGGGTGAGGGGATCGTCATCCGCATTGACGATCTGAATCCGGCCGGTGCCGTCGGCATGAATCACGGCCGGAATCTTGTCGCGTGCGCCCGGCTTCGATTGCGCCGTCAGCACCATGTAATTGTAGGCGTTGTAACCGGCATCGGAGGCGCCCGGCAGCAGCTCGAAATATTGGTGGGCAGCTTCCAGCGTTGCCATCGGCGCCAGCGGGCGGATCGCCTCGCGGTATTTGACGCGCTCGTTGAGCCGCTCTCGCGCGTTGTGGTCACAGGGATTGGCGAGGATCGAGCGGTGGCCGAGCGCGCGCGGTCCGGTCTCGGCGGCGCCCTGATAGAGCGCAATCACGCCGCTCTGCGCGACCACAAACGCCATCAGGTCGGCGACGGCGTCGCGTCCATCAGCGGTCGAGATATCACCAATGCGCTGCGAGGCGATGTCATCGGCTTCCAGCGCGCTCGCAATGGCTTCATTTGACGGCGGCAGGCCGCAATAGAACGCATGCGTCATCGGCGCGCCGCGCGGGGCGCCCGCCAGATGCGCGAACAGCCACGCCGCGCCGATGGTGACGCCGGGATCGCCGGGCACCGGCGGCACCCACAGATGCAGGCGCGCCTTGCGCTGCTGGGCGCCGGCGAACCAGGCTTCATTGAAATGTTCGAGCAGGCGCATATTGCCGATCGCGTTCAGCGCGACGCCGCCGGTCAGCACCAGCCGGCTCGCGCCTGTGACGCGCAACAGGTGGTCCACGACATGGATCATGGCGTCCTCGAACACCAGTTGCGTCGCGGCCGCCTTGTCGAGGCGTTCCTTGGTGTCGCGACGGTGATGGATGTCCTCGACACGCAGCACCGCGTCGGGATTCCAGAGCTGCTCGGGCTTGAGCGCTGGTCCAAGGATGTCGGTGAGCGCCGTCTTGTAAGGGTTGTCGAACGGGTCGCAATACCAGTTGGCCATCGCGCGGTTGAGCCTGACTTCGCCGGCTTCGCCGAAGTGCAGGACGTTTCGCAGCCGCGCGTAATACGGATTTGTCGCGCGGTTCATGTCGCCCCAGGCGGCCGCGCCCATATAGCGGCCCTCGCTGGAGAGCCAAGTCCAGCCGCCCTGCGTTGAAGAGATCACGCTGTAGAACGCACCCAATGAATCGAACATGCTGTCGTTGCAGTAGAGCCGGCGCATCTTGCCGTGCTGGACGACGTACAACGAGATCGACCCCTGATCGCCGGTGCCATCGAGCACCGCGACCGCCACCCGCTCGCCGTCGTCGGCGAAGGGCGACGCCGCATAGGAAAACCAGGCATGGTTGTCGTGATGCGGCAGGCAGATCAGCGGCAGGCGTTCGGAAAGCCCCATTTGCTTCGCAAGGATCTTCGGCGTGCGCGTCATCTGGTCGAGACGTCTTCCGTCGAAGCCCGCGGCTTCGGTGGTGCGCAGCAGCTTGAGGCTTTGCGGGATTTCTTCCAGCACCGAGCGTGCCAGTGTTCCCGCCAATGTCGGGTAGTCCCAGCTGGTCAGCCAGGCGTCGATATCGGCGATGTCGCGCCCGATGCCACGCAAGGCTGCAACCATCGCATCGACAGAGGCGCGCGGATATTCCGTCGTGTGCTTGTTGCCGGAAAAACGTTCTTCCTCGTTGTTGAGGATCAGGTGGGGGCCATGGGCCTGCGTTACCTCGACCAGCGCCACGCCCGAATTGTGCGTGCCGGGCGCACCGAGGCCGGCGAGATAGACCGTTTCCCCGCGCGCGAGCTTGTCGCGCACCTGCGCGATGCGCGCATCGGCAAATTTCGAGCCGAGCTGGTGAAAGCCGGCCGCGCCAAACGTCTTCGCCGCCAGCCATCGCGCGGCGCGGAATCCGCCGGCGGCGAGCTTCGGATGTCGGGGACCAATGCGTGTCGTCGGGTTCAATTCCAAGGGGGCCTTGCAGGGGAAACGTGTCGCCATGCATCAATCATAAAAGGCGGCGCGCAACAATGCTGTTTCATCCAGCGGAATAAGCGGCCGCTTGCCAGCCCGCGCGCGGCTTGCGACACTTTGCCGAACGACTTCTTTCCGATCGAGCAGATGCAGCTGATGAAGTTCAACGGCATAAGCGGGGAGCTGTTCGGCGATATCATCGCGGGTGAGGTTGGGCACTAAGCCAGCATTGATTGGTTCAGCTCATCCTGCGCAGGGTCGAGGACGGCGTTTCGCCGAATTTCTTGCCGTAAGCGCGCGCCATGCGGCTGAGATGGGTAAATCCGAGTTCGAATGCGATCTCCGTGATGCTCTCGCCGGGGCGTGCGCTGGTCAGCCGGGCATTGAGGTGCGCCAGCCTGATATCGAGCAGCATCTGCGAAATCGACGTGCCGAAATGGCGGCGGAAGCCGATCTGCAGCGCGCGGATGCCGATGCCGGTGATTTCGGCGAGTTGGGCCAGATCGAGCGGGTCGGCGGCGTGGGCATGCAGACAGTCCCGCGCCCGCCGCAACGGCCGCGGCAGCGTTTCGGCGCGGCCGCCGAACACCTGCATCGCTACGCTCCGGCTGTGGTGCTGACCGTGGAGCAGGGCGCCGAGCAGCGCCTCGCGCAATTCGGCCGCGGCAACCGGTGCCAGGCGGCGGCTGGGTCCGAGATGCTCGGCCAGATCGACCAGGTCAGCGGCCCCTGACAGCAGCTCGCGCCCGCAGGCCTGGTTGAGATCGATCGCCGGCGTAAACTCGACCGCACCCGCCGGCTTTCCTGAAAGCGCTGCGGCCCGCTGTTCGACCAGCCGCCGGTCCACCAGAAGGATGAGTTGGGCGCAATCGCCGTCCCATGTCATCCGCGTTGGGATGGTCGGGGAAAGCAGCGAAGCGCGCGTGCCCGGGCTGCTTTCAACCTCGCAGGCCGCGGTTGCGATCCGCGCTGATCCGTGCAGCGGAATCTGCAGCAGAAAAAAGCGGTCGAGGCAGCCAGGATCGATCGTTACCGTCCCGCCATAGGCGACGTAGTTGATGGAGAACCCGTCGAAGGCGGCGCAATTGTGCAGGGCGTAGAAACCCGGCGCCGACGGGCGGGTGGGCGTCAACTGATGGGGGCAGAAGATGCGTCCGATCGCCTCGGCGGCGGCATCGACATCGCCGGTCGATACGCGGTTGAACGCGGCCAGCCTCGCGTCTCCCACCCTTTCCGCAACGGCTGCGCCCATCGTCCTCACACGGCCTTCGGGTTTGTTTGAACCCTATAATATCTTCGGGGCGGGGGCTTGGAAAGGCGATTTGGCAGCGGATTGTGCCTGATCGTTGCGCAGCCGGCGACATCAGCGCCACGATGATCGTGCGCCGCAACATCACCCGTGCCGTCCAAAAGAAGTTCTTCGGCCCCGATGGCGGATTCGTTTTGCGGCTAGACGGCCGGGTGGGTTCGCCGCAGCCTGCGCAAATACGACTGATCTTGACCGATTAACCATCCAACAGGAGACGGCACATGGCAGCACTCGAAAAGGGGATCACCGCTGATGGCACCGGCTACGGCGGCGTGACCTGGAATATCCTGGGGCAGGTCTATTTCCCGAAGGCGGTGACCGATTCCACCTTCGCCTTCGAGACCAACAGCGACCCCGGCCAGTTCGTGCCGGTCCATATCCATCCGACGCAGGATGAATTCATTCTGGTGCAGGAAGGCGAACTCGATCTCAAGCTCGACGGCGTCTGGGTCAAGGCGAAGGTCGGCGACCTGGTGCGGCTGCCGCGCGGCATTCCGCACGGTTACTTCAACAAGTCAGACAAGCCGGCGCGCGCGCTGTTCTGGGTGTCGCCGATGCAGAAGCTCGAAGCGCTGTTCAACCGGTTGCACAACATGACCGACCCTGCGGAGGTGGTCCGGGTTTCCGCCGAGCACGAGGTGAACTTCCTGCCGCCCGAGGCCAACGAATAGCGGCGCGAGCTTTCACGACGGAGACAACCATGGTCAAGCAAAAGCAGGTCTGCATCATCGGCGCCGGCGTGTCCGGGCTGGCTGCGGCCAAGGCATTTTCGTCGCGCGGACATCGCGTCAGCATTGTCGAGCGCAGCGGCGATCTCGGCGGCGTGTGGGAGCCGGCAAGATCCTATCCTGATGTGCAGACCCAAAGCCCGAAGGAGCTTTACCGCTACACCGACAAGGCCATGCCGGCATCCTATCCGGAATGGCCGAAGGGTCCGCAGGTCCATGCCTATCTTGCCGAATACGCCCGCGATCATGGCCTCGATCGCCTGATCCGCTTCAATACCGAGGTGGTGCAGATGAATAGCCGCCCGGACTCCAAGCCGGGCTGGCGGCTCGACCTTCGCGGCCCCGCCGGCAGCACGCCGGAGGACTTTGACTTCGTCGCGGTTTGCATCGGGCAGTTCAACGAACCGCAGACCCTCAGCCTTCGCGGCGAGGACGCGTTCAAGGCGCAGGGCGGACGCATCCTGCACTCCTCGCAATACAACGATGCCGGCCTCGCCAAGGGCAAGAAGGTGGTTGTGCTGGGCGGCTCGAAATCGGCCACCGACATTGCGGTCAACGCGGTCAATTCCGGCGCCAGCGCGGTCACGCTGGTGTACCGCGAGCCGGTGTGGCGGATTCCCTACTTCATCGGCGGCCTGATCAACTTCAAGCGCATCCTCTACATCCGCGCGCAGGAGGAGATGTTCAAGAGCTGGGGCATCGGCGCGCTGTCGCGGTTCAAGCACGCGGTGGCGAAGCCGTTTGTCTGGGCCAACTGGCGCGGCCTGGAAAGCATGCTGAAGCTGCAGCTCAAGCTGAAGAAATGCGACATGGTTCCGAAGCAGCGCATCGAGGATGGCGTCAATTGCGCGGTGCCGATTGCCACGCCGGACTTCTTTCCGATGGTCGCCGATGGCCGGATCAAGGCGATCCGCGGCAGCTTCGACCATTACGACGGCAACAGCATCGTGATGACCGGCGGCGAGCGCGTTGCAGCCGACCTCGCCATCCTGGCCATCGGCTACAAGCTCGGCGTGCCGTTCCTGCCGCAGGCGCTTCGTGACCGTCTGGTGGACGGCGACGGCCAGTACAGGCTCTACCGGCTGATCGCCAATCCGGATCTGCCGGACATGGGTTTTGTCGGCTTCAACTCCAGTTTCTGCACGGTGCTGTGCGCCGATCTGGCGGCAAACTGGCTGGTCCGTTACGCCGACGGCCAGCTTGCGCAGCAGCCGAGCCCCGCCGAGATGCGTGACAACATCGAACTGATGCTGCATTTCAAACGCGTGGAGCGGCCAGCGGCCGGCGTCTATGGCGGGCTGTGCGTTGCGCCCTACCATTTCAAGCATTTTGACGAGTTGCTCGCCGACATCGGGACAACAACACGCCGGCGCAGCGCGCTGGCGGAGAAATTTACCCCACCCGACGCGGATGCGTATGCGCGGTTTCTCGCTTCTGCACCGGACTACAAGGTATCAGCATGACGCGGGGAGACGGCCAATAACCGAGCTAGGCCGCGCTCCGGCTCGCAGGATTTCCCAACGATCGAGGCCGCCGGATTGTCAGGTGGCCCGGGCGGCTGCGGCGGCGGTGGAATGGGCGGAGGCGGTGGTCGACGATAAGGGCGCGGACGGTGCATTAATACCGCTGGTCGAGGCTCATTTTACTTTTGCATGGGGTTGTTTTCGCGATTTTTTATCTGCGGAGGCGGGAACGGGATCATTGGCGCTTCGCGCTGACCTCTAGCCGGAGCTGAGCCGCACACCGGCGCGCAAAAACTTCTGCGGGTCGACCGCGTCGCCGTCGATCCGTGTTTCATAATGCAGATGCGGACCGGTCGAGCGGCCGGTTGAGCCGACCGCACCGATCACCTGTCCGATCTTGACGACGTCGCCGACCCTGACGTGGATCTCCGACAGATGGCCGTAGCGGGTCGATAGCCCGTTGCCGTGGTCGATCTCGACCATGCGGCCATAGCCGCCCATCCATCCCGATGAAGCCACTTTGCCGTTCGCGGTCGCGCGCACGGGATCGCCGGTCGCGGCGCGGAAATCGAGGCCGGTATGCATCGCCGGCCGACCAAGGAAAGGATCGCTGCGGACGCCGAAGCCGGAGGTAAACTCGACTTCGCCGACGACGGGTTTGCGATAAGGCACCAGCGCCAGCGTGCGATTCAACCGCTCGACCTGGGCACGGGTGGCGTTGATCCGGTTGAGCTGGCGCTCGAACGGGCCGGCATCGGCGCCAAGCTTCACCGGCACGAAGGGGCCGCCGACGCCCGAACGTGGCGTCGCGGCTTCGAGCTGCGCCATGTCGAGGCCGAGATCGGTGAACACGCCGCGCATCCGGCGGACGCGCGATTCCATGCTGTCTTCTACCGAGCTCAGCGCCGCCATCTGGCGCCGCTCGACCTGGTCAAGCGACGTCTGCAGCCGGACCAGGACGTTGTCGACGCCTTGAACCTTGGCGTACTGGTTGGCTTGCTGCTTGGCCACGACCGGAGCGCGCGACTCCAGACGGGCTTCACGATCCGGCGGCGCCACAAAGATCACGGTGTCGCTGATCGGGCTGGGCTTCGGTGTCCCGGAAGCGGGGCTCTCGGCGGCGGCGCCGCGGGCCGGCGGCCGGATCGATCCGGTGGCCGTGCTGTCCGGAATCGAGCCGAGCGCGGTGGCGCGGGATTCCAGCGCGGTTTGGCGCTTCATAATCTGGTCGAGCTTCTGGTCGAACTGTTCCTGGTCGAGCAATTGGCGGCTGGTGGTGCGATCGACCTTGGCGCGCAGCTCGGCGATGCGGTCTTCATAGGCGTACTGCATCTCGGCCTGGCGGGCGATTAGCCGGGTCAGGACGTCGTCGCGAAAGGCGAAATAGGTGGCGGTCGCCGCCGACCACATTCCGAGCACGACGACCGTGCCGACGACGATCCAGAACACCACGGGCCCGAACCGCACCTGCTTGCCGGCATGGACAATGGCATATCCGTCATTGGCCGGGGGCAGCGCCGCGGCCTGCGCCACGGGACGTCGCGCCCGGCTGTCATGGGGATGATGGTGCTGGTGGTACTCGGAATGATGACCGGAACGGTACGACATCGGCTCTCCCGCGCCGGTCGGACAGGGGTTCCGTACGGCTGAATTTGCGAGGCCGATTTGACCCACTCATGGTTAATTTTTGGGAAATGGAACCTGGAAAACTATAATCCTTGCGCTGCGGCCAACACGTCGTCGGCGTGGCCATCGACCCGTACATTGCGCCAGATTTTCGCGATCTTGCCGTCCTTGCCGATCAGAACGGTGGTGCGAAGAATCCCAAGGAAGGTCCTGCCATACATGGATTTTTCGCCCCAGGCGCCATACGCCTCCAGCATCTCATGTTTCTCATCCGAAATCAGAGGAATCGAGAGCTGGTGCTTGTCGCGAAAGGACTCCTGGGCCCGTACGGTGTCGGCGGAGATGCCGAGCACCGCCGTTCCGCTTTCGGCGAAGGCGTCCTTGAGCCGGGTGAAGTCGATCGCCTCCCTGGTGCAGCCGGGGGTGTCGGCGCGGGGGTAGAAGAACAGCACCAGTTTTTGGCCGGCATAATTGGCCAGGGCGACGCTGTCGCCGCCGTCCCGGGGCAGCCGGAAGCCGGGCGCTTTGGCACCTTCAGCCAGCGCAGCCGCCGGTCCGGGCGCGGGGAGCGGTTTTTCGGCCGGCTTGGGAATCGGCCCGGAATCGGATTTCGGCGTCGCCGATAGGTTGGATTTTAACGATTTCGACGCCGGCTTGTGGGATTCTTTGGTCGAAGCGCTTTTGGCTGCTTTGCCTGATTTTGTTGCGACCGCCTTGCCGGCCTTGGCCGCGGGCGCTTTGACTGGAGCTTTCGAGCCACTGCGGGCTGCCTTCGCAGGGATCGTTTTTTGGGCGGATTTCTTGGCAGGCGCCTTCGCGGATGACTTGGCAGGTGTCTTTGCGGGTGTCTTTGCGGATCCCTTGGAGGATTTCTTGCGCGTTTTCTTGGACATACGCCTTCCTTTCGTCGCTTTCGGCGGATCAACCAATAGGGTATTGCGGGTCTTGTCCCGGCCTATCGGATTCGCTCCGGCTGCTGGGCAAGTTTGATGACCTCGGAGTATGGTTACAAGGAATTCGACGCACCACCCGTCCGCTCGTTGACGGCCCATTTGATTAAGTCGGCGATTGAGTCCTTGGGCTTGGCTACGAGTAACAGTATTAATCGAGGATTGGCAGCGATGCCGGCACGGGAGCGCTCGATACAGATCGATGGGCGTGCCTGCGGCGACGATCAACCTCAGCGCCAGCACCGAGAGGCAATGGCTAGGAATAGTTCGCCCCAAAGTCCTGGGCTCCAAGGTTCTGGGCTCAAAGGTCTTGGACCCCAAGGTTCGGGGCGCCAAGATCTTGGGCGACAAGGGTCGAATCCGCGTGCTGAGGCCCAAATCTCGCAATGGGATGACGAGGCCGGCTGGGATACCGACCAGGACGAGGCGGCGCGCCACCGCGCACGGCGGCTATTGTCCCGGTCCAATTCCCGTTTTCACCGTTTCAGCGACAATGTTTCGGCGCTGAACCGATGGATCAGCGGCGAACGTTGGGTCAAGCGCCTATCGGTCGTGATTGCGGTGCTGGCCGTGATCTTTGCCAGCTGCTTCGGCGGGCTTTGGTGGCGGCTCGGCGCCGGCCCGATCAATCTCGACCTGGCGACGCCCTGGCTTGCGAAGGCGATCGAGGAAAATATCGGGCACGGCAATACGGTCGAGGTCGGTGGCACGCAAATCGAGCGTGCCGGCAGAATTCGAATCGCGGTGCGTATCCGCGACATCGTGGTCAGGGATCGCGACCAGGCCATTGTCGCAAGCGCCCCGAAGGCCGAGGTGAGATTATCCGGCACCGCGTTGTTGATGGGGCGGCTTCGCGCCGAGAGCCTCAATCTGGTCGATGCCGAACTCGCGGTACGAATCACGCCGGATGGCCAGGTGACGGTATCGGCTGGTGACACGGCCAAACCATTGGCGACCGGCGTAGCCTCGAAGCGCGACGCTGGCCTGGCGCCCACATTCCCGCGGCCGGCACCGCCGCCTGGCACGCCGGCGCCCGAGACGGCACAGAACGGATTGCTGGCCGGCCTCGATTGGCTCGACAGCCTGAGCCTGACCGGTCTCGACGGACAAAATCTCAACGAGATCGGCTTGAAGAACGGCAATCTGGTCGTCGACGACCAGCAGCGCGGCAACAAGTGGACCTTCGACAATATCAGCATGAGCCTTCGCCGGCCGAACGCCGGTGGGGTGGCGCTGAGCGTTGGCGAGGAGGGCGCCCGGCCATGGTCGCTGCGGGCGGTGATCGGGCCACCGACCAACGGCGTGCGCTCGGTCGATCTGCGTGCCGACAAGGTACCGGCGGCCAATATTCTGCTGGCGATGCGGGTCAAGGATCTCACCTACAGCGCAAACCTGCCGCTGTCGGGTGAACTGAAAGGCGAACTCGGCCGCGATGGCCTGCCGACCTATTTCCGTGGCAAGCTGACCGCTGGTGCCGGCAACATCATCGACAGCGATACGCCCGATTATCCGATGGCGATCGATGCGGCGGAAATGAACGTCGAATGGGATTCCGCGCGGCGCGTTTTGGTCGCCCCGTTCAAGATCGTTTCCGGCGCCAACCGGGTCACGCTGCTCGGCCATCTCGAGCCGCCGAATGGAACCACGACCGAATGGCAGGCCGGGTTGAGCGGCGGCACTATCGTGCTGGCCGGCAATGAGGGCGAACAGCCGCTGATCTTCAATCGCATCGCGATCGGCATGCGCTTCGACACTGACAGGAAGCGCTTTCTGCTGACGCAGGCAGATATCAGCAATGGCGAGATCGGCGTCGCCGGAACCGGCAGCGTCGATTATTCCGGCGAGGCGCGGCTCCAGCTTGGCTTTGCCGGTACGCCGATGTCGGCCTCCGCGCTCAAGCGGATGTGGCCGGTCCTGATCGTGCCGGAAGTGCGCGAATGGGTGATCGAGCGGATCGAACGCGGCACGCTCCAGCGCATCGAGGTCGGCGTCAATTCGCCGGTGCGAAACTTGTCGCGCAAAGGCCCGCCGATTCCCGACGACGGCCTGGCGGTCACTATCACGGCGACCGGCGTGACGGTGCGCCCCGTCGATGACATGCCGGTCGTGCGCGACGCCGACCTGAAGGCACGCGTGACGGGTCGCACCGCTACCGTCAACATCGGCCAGGGCATCGCCGATACGCCGGCCGGTCGCAAGGTCACGATTTCGGATTTCACCTTCGAGGTGCCGGACATGGCGCCGAAGCCATCGCCGTCGAAGGTGAAATTCCGCATGGATGGAACCATTGCGGCCGCGGCCGAGATCCTGGCATCCGATCGCCTCAGCGACGTCTCCGCCAATTTCATCGATCCGAACGCGAGCAAGGGGACAGTGACGGCTAACATCATGCTCGGCATGCCGGTCAAGGGCGTGCTGACCAAGGCCGACACGACTTATGCTGTGACCGCCGATCTCGGCGGGGTCTCCATCGACAAGCTGGTGATGAACCAGAAGCTGGAGGCGAACACGCTGAAGGTCGTTGCCAACAACAACGGCTATCAGGTCAGGGGCGACGTCAAGATCAACGGCCAGCAGGCGTCGCTGGATTATCGCAAGCCGAACGAGGGCGACGCCGATATCAGGCTGTCGGCGACGCTGGATGACGCCAGCCGCGCGCGGCTTGGGCTGGATCTCGGTCCAGCCGTTAGCGGCGCGATTCCAATCAAACTGGTCGGCAAGATCGGCGAGAACGACAGCCGCGTCGGTATCGAGGCCGATCTCACCGCGCTCCGGCTCGACAACATCCTGCCGGGTTGGGTCAAGGTGCCGGGCAGGTCCGGCAAGGCGACCTTCAGCGTCGTCAAAAAGGAGCAGTCGACGCTGTTCCAGGACATCGTCGTCGACGGCGGCGGCGTCTCGATCAAGGGCTCGCTGGAAGTCGACGCGAATGGCGATCTGATGACCGCGAACTTCCCGACCTACTCGCCATCGGAAGGCGACAAGACCTCGCTGAAAGCCGAACGCAATGCCGATGGCATCGTGAAGGTGACGATGCGCGGCGACGTGTTCGACGGCCGCGGCTTCCTCAAATCGGCGATCTCGGGCAAGGAGGCCGACGCCAAGAAGACCAAGAACATCGACTTGGATATCGACGTCAAGCTCGGCGCGGTCGCCGGCCATAATGGCGAGGCGCTACGCAGCGTCGATGCCAAGATGTCCCGGCGCAATGGCGTCATCAAGGCGTTTGCGATGACCGGCAAGGTCGGGCGCGATACGCCGGTGACCGCCGATTTGCGCGGTCGTGTTCAGGGGCAGGGGCGTGACCTGATCATTCTGCAGACCAATGACGCCGGCGCGTTCCTCCGCTTCACCGACACCAACTCGAAGGTCTTCGGCGGTCAGCTCTCGCTCGCGATGGAGCCGCCGACGGTCGAACCATCAGCCAAAGATGGCCTGATCAATATCCGCGACTTCTCCGTCAAAGGCGTCCCTGAACTGGAGCGCGCGGCAGCGGGTGGACCGGCAGGCGTACAAAACGGCGTGTCGTTCTCGGCGTTGCGCGCGGAATTCACCCGGCAGAGCGGACACCTCACGATCCGGGACGGCGTCGTGAAGGGCCCGACGATCGGCGCCACCATCGAAGGCACGCTCGACTATATCGGCAACTCCGTACGCATGAGCGGGACCTTCGTTCCGATGTACGGACTCAACAATATGTTCGGCCAGATTCCCGTGCTCGGCCTGTTCCTCGGCGGCGGCAGCAATGAGGGCCTGATCGGCGTCACCTATGAGGTCGTCGGCACGCCGGCCGCGCCGGTGCTGCGCGTCAATCCAATTTCAGCGATGGCGCCCGGCGTGCTGCGCAAGATCTTCGAATTCAACACCGGCAAGCAGAACAACCCGATCGAATTCCCGCCGACCAATAATTAGGGCGTGAGCTGTTGAGAGATTTTGCCATCAGCGATTGATCTGGCCAATCGGCATCGTCCCGCGCTAGCTTTCAAAAAACCGGGAGGCTGGCGTCATGCAGATCACCAACGTCCGTGCGCATCACATCCGTATCCCCTATGACGCCGGCGTGGCGAGTTTCAAGCAGGGCGCCTCGGCGATATCGGCGCTCGAAATCGTCCTCGTCGAGGTCTCGACCGATGCGGGGCTGACCGGCTGGGGTGACGCCTTCAGCTATGTGTGCCCGCGATCCTGTGCCACCGCCATCGATGAAATGATTGCGCCGCAGGCCCGGGGTCTCGAGGTCCCCGACGCCGCTGGCATTCCCGCCTTCATGGACCGTATCCAGCGCAATCTGCATCTGTTCGGCCGCTACGGCATCACGATGTTCGCGATCTCCGCGCTCGATATCGCGTTGTGGGATCTTGCGGCACGCGTGCAGGGCGTCCCGTTGCACCGCCTGTTGGGTGCGCGCAAACGGGTGCGGGTACCGGCCTATGCCAGCCTGCTGCGGATCGGAACACCCGATCTCGTCGCCAGCGAATGCGAGACGGCGCTGCGGCGCGGTTACACCGCCATCAAGCTTCATGAGACGACGGCGCCGGCCGTATTCGCCGCACGGCGCGCGATCGGCGACGGCATCCCGCTGATGGTCGATATGAACTGCCCGATGACGTCGGCGGAAGCCATCGCCTTCGCGCATGAATGCAAGGCGGCCGCGCCGATGTTTCTGGAGGAGCCCGTGTGGCCGCCGGAAGATTTTGCCGCGCTGGCCGAGACCCGCACGAAGGGCGGGCTCGATATCGCCGCCGGCGAGAATGCCTGCACCATCAATCAATTTCGCCTGATGATGGATGCGGGCGCGGTCAGCTACGCGCAGCCCTCGGTGACCAAGGTCGGCGGCATCACCGAATATCTGAAGGTGGTTGATCTGGCCGACGAAAGGGGCGTCAGGCTGGCGCCGCATTCGCCCTATTTCGGTCCGGGCCTTCTGGCGACACTGCAATTGCTGTCGCTGCGCGACGACAAAACCTTCGTCGAGTTCTTTTACATGAACCGTGCCGCGTGCCTCTGGCGCGGCGCGATCGATGTCGGCGCCGATGGCGCGGTCGCGGTGCCGGAAGCGCCGGGGCTTGGCTACGAGCCGGACCGCGAGGTCATGGAGCGGTATCGGGTCTAGCGGGTGCTTCACCCGGCCGTACGGCCCTTGTTGTGGCCCTGTACCGCCGTCGAAGGCGGCGTCAGGAACGCATCGAAGCGCTCCTTGACGATGGCGTAACATTCGCATGACGCCTTCTCCAGGCCCGCCCGGTCGAGTACCTGGATGGTGCCGCGGCGATAATGGATGAGACCGGCGGTCTGCATCGATTGTGCGGCAAGCGTTACGGATTTCCGGTTCGCGCCGAGCATATGCGAAAGAAACTCGTGGGTGTAAGGCAGCGCTTCACCGCCGGCGCGGTCGTGCATCATCAACAACCACCTGCACATTCGCTCTTCCGTCGTGTGCATGGAATTGCAGGCAACCGTCTGCTGAACCTGGGAAAGCAGGGTCTCCGAGTAACTAACGAACAGGTCGCGCACGTGTTCGCTGTTTTTGAATTCGTGTTGCAATAGCTCGATCGGGCAGCGAACCGTATGACCCGGGAGTTGCACGAGACAGCGGTTGAACGAGACACGGCTATACATGGCTGCAAACAGGCCGAACGCGCCTTCGCGTCCGATGTTGGCCGTCTCGATGGCGGCGCCATTCTCCAGAACGGTCAATAGCGACAGAACCGAGCCTTGCGGAAAATAGGCGTGTTTGAGCAGACCGCCGGCATCGCAGACCATCTCTTCGAGTTCGAAATCGATCGGCTCGAGGTGGGAATCTATTCGCCTGCGGCTGTCTGGCTCCAGGGCGCCGAGCAGTTGATTGCTTCGCGGGTCATAATCCATTTGCGCCTGGGGCATCGCTTATGGCCGTGATGATCCGAGTGCTTCGGACCGATTTTAGGCACGGCGATTGGCGGATCAGATTTGCACTAATAAGCGGCTCAAGTCTGAGCAAAACAGCTCAGTGGACATTGCTGGGTTCCCGATAGGGATGGCCCAAGGGAGGCGCCAGCGTACACAGCGCCTCGACCAGCGCCGCAGTCTGGTAAGGCTTTGCGAGAAAGCAGCTGTCCTGCGGAAGTTCGAAGGGCTGTAGCCGAACTTGTCCCGATACGACGAGAATTTTGATTGGCGGCCAGCGGTTGCGCACCGCGTGGGCCAATTGTAATCCGTTCATGCTGCCGGGCATGTCGATATCTGTGAGCAGCAACGCAATGTCCAAGCGGGATTCCAGCAGCGCCATCGCCGCGTCTGCATCAGCAGCTTCTATGACTGCAAAGCCTGCTTCCTCAACAATCTCTGCGACGCACATCCGCAGCAGTGTGTCGTCCTCTACGATCAGAACGATGGTCGGTGATTTGCTGGGCAATTCTGCAGCCATATTGACGGGAACTTTCCAAAACGGGCTACTGGCTGCCGTGTCCCTGATTGGCCTGCTCGGTCAAATCGGCTGCCATCCGCAGACACTGCGCCTTCAATTCCGGGGCGAGCGACATGGATGCGAGTTCAATGAGGTCCGATGCCAGGCGCAGGCACTCGAGGTCGCGCTTTCGGTTGCTTTCGGAATCGGGCATGCGCACCTCCTGGAAGGTGTGAGTGATCGCACACCGCCTTTCGTGCTGTCGGTGGTCCACACCACAGACCATGACCCACGTATTCGTGATGCTGCAGGAGCGGGCGCTCACGCACCGGGGCGCTGAAGTGAGCTGTTTTGCTCAGACTGACCAACGCCGGGCTGCCATAATGCCCTGAAAGCACTGGCTGAAATCTGAACTGATCCCTGGCGAAGGCCGTGCTCGGGAGGTCCGCGATTGCATTTGCCGTCTGACGCAGTTCAGGAACTATTCAAGTTTCCTGCAGAATCGCCTGATCGGGACGAGCTTCCATACCGACTTCGGCAGCAATCCCTGCTCGGCGAGTTCGGCCGAATCGCCATGCAAACCCGCGACTACCGACAAATCCTGCAGCGGGCCACGGAGTTTTGCGCCGACGGGCTTCAGACGCGATTCGCCAAAGTCTTGGAATATGTGCCGGAAGAAGACCACCTGAGGGTGCGCGCCGGCGTCGGCTGGGACCTCGACACCATTGATAACGTGTCGCTCACCGCCGATCTCGGATCGCCGGCCGGATACGCCTACCAAACCGGGGCCACGGTTATCTCGAATCACCTGGATGTGGAGACCCGTTTCCGGACACCCCAGCTCCTGAAGGATCACGGCGTCAGGCGCGCGATCAACGTGCTGATCGAAAAGGGCGGGGAGGGCAAAACGTTCTTCGGCGTATTGGAGGTCGATAGCGCCGATCCCGGCCAGTTTGACGAGGCGGATGCCGACTTTCTGGCCGGCTTTGCCGGCCTGCTCGGCGTCGCCATCGAACGTCAGCAGGCGGACGCCAAACTGCAGGAGGCACTTGAGCACCAGGCGCTGCTGACGCGGGAGATGAGCCACCGCGTCAAGAACAGTCTAACTTCCGTGGTCGGATTGCTGCGCGTCCAGGCCCGTTCGGCTCTATCCCCGGATGTCAGAAATGCGCTTGAGGATGCAAGCCTGCGCGTCGACACCATCGCCCAGGTACATGATCATCTATGGCGTAGTTCGCACGTCGGTTTTGTCGAACTCGTAGACTTCATGAACGAGCTTTGCAAAAAGCTGAAAGGTACGACGGATGGCCATACGCTGCACTGCCATGCCGACCCAATGCTGCTTTCGGCTGACCATGCCATTCCATTGGGACTCCTGATCAACGAACTCGTTACAAACGCGGTGAAATACGCCTACCCCGAAGGCGGTGGCGTCATCGAGGTCAGTGCGCGGGAAATCGATGAACATCTTCATGTCGAGGTTTCCGACCATGGCGTCGGCCTTCCGCACGGCTTCGACATTGATCAGCCGCAAACCAGTCTGGGGTTCAAGGTGATCGTCGGCATGGTGCGGCAGCTTCAAGGCCACCTGACGCTCATCTCCGGAAATCCCAAAGGGGCACATTTCCTGCTCGACCTGCCTATCCTTCCCCAAGTCAAAGAATAGATTGCGTCGCCTCTCGCGCTGTTCGATCCAGGCAGAACACGTGAAGATGTCGCAGGAACCAATGGGCCAGCGGCCTATTGGTCTCCTGACACATCAACCCCCGGAGAAATTATGAAAACGCTCACCCTCGCGCTGGCAGCCGGCGCTGCGGCGTTGTTTGCCACTGCTGCCTCGGCGGCTCCGCTTTCCATTGGCCCGGTCGCGTCGGACAGCCATATTCAGAACGTACGCATGGTTTGCGACGAAGACGGCCGTTGCTGGCGAGAGCGCGGGGAGCGCCGCGTCATCCTTCGCGAGTCTCGCGACTCGTATGGCTATGCGCCGCGCGAGCGCTATATCGAGCGCCGCGGCTATGAAGAGCGCGGACCCGGTATTGGAATTCATGCGCCCGGCGTGAGCATTGGTGTCGGCGGCGGTCGCTACTGAGCCACGCGCTGCGAATGACCACAGATCTGCCCGGCCGACTTTGTTCGGTCGGGCATGATCAATCTTGTACAGGCAGAGGCGGACCAGCCTGCAATGCTGGCGCTGCGGCCAACCGCTGAGGTGACGATATGCATATGTCGGGCGAGAGTTTGCTGGTCATCTTGTTTGTCGGTCTCGTGGCCGGCTGGCTCGCGGGCCAAATCGTGCAGGGGACTGGTTTTGGGATCGTCGGCGATCTCCTTATCGGGATTGTGGGCGCCTTTATCGGAAGTTGGCTGTTGCCGCAGCTCGGCATTCATCTCGGAACCGGAATCATCAGCGCAATCATCAATGCGACCATCGGCGCGATATTGCTACTCGTCGTCGTGCGGCTGGTTCGTGGTGGCGGCCGATGGCGAAGGAGCTGGTGGCGCCCGTGATGACAATTGCGCCGTCCCTGGATTGTATCGTCAGCGCCGCAGCGCCGGCACCACCAGGAACGGGATCAATCCCAGCACCACGTTGACCAGCGCGAACACGAACAGCGCGTTATAGTTGTGGGTCCAGTCATGGATCAGGCCGCCGGCCCATGAGCCCATTCCCGAGCCGAGGCCGCTGCCGATCGAAATGGTGCCGAAGATGGTGCCGACCCGTTTGCCGCGGAAAATGTTCAGTGCCGTCGCGGTGATCAGCGGCCCGCGCGAGCCGATCATGCTGCCGAAAGAGATGATGAAGCCGGTCAGCAGCCAGTAGTTCGGATAATATTGCAGCAGCCAGAGCAGGATGATGCCGACGATCGAAACGCCGTAGCTGAACAGCACTGACGGCCTGCGGCCGATGATGCCGTCCAGCGTCGAGATCCCGAGCATGCCGAACAGCAGCACCACGCCGGAAAAACCCCAGGCCGTGGCGGCCTCGAGGGGCGGGAAGCCGGCGTCGATCAGATACGCCACGATCTGCGCTGTGATGGCGTACATCGCCACCGCGGTGAAAAAGAAGGTCGAGAACAGCGCCCAGAAGACGTGGTTGAGCATCGCGCTCTTCAGTGTCCAGCCATCATCGACCAGGCCGTCGTCGGTCTTCTTGACGACATGCGGCGAGCCGGTCGCGAACAGCCGCCACGGCATCAGCAGCAGCGGCAGCAACAGACACAGCGCGGCGATGCCGAACCATTGATAGGCATCGCGCCAGCCGATGCGGTCGATCAAGAGCTGCGAGGCCGGCAACAGCACCAGGATGCCCGCACCGGTCGCCGAATAGAGGATCGCCATCGCGGTCGGCAATCGCGGCCCGAACCAGCGGCCGAGCAGGATCGAATTCGGCACCACGCCGATCAGTGCGATGCCGATGCCGACGCACAATCCGGTGGAGAGCTGGAACTGCCACAGCGCCTGCGCGCGCGAGGCGACCAGGAACGAGCCGCCGAGCAGCAGCAATCCGAGCGAATAGACGAGGCGCGGCCCGGAGCGGTCGAACAGCCGGCCGACGAGCGGCGCCATCAGCCCGCCTGCGAGCCAGGTCAGCGAATAGACCGAGACCACTTCGGCGCGGTCCCAGGCGAAACTCTCCGCGATCGGTTTCAGGAAAACCGTAAAACTCTCGCCAAGGCCGCGGCCGACCACCGACAGGGCAAAGCACAGCGCCAGCACGTTGAGGGCGGTGCGCGCCGGCTTTTGCGGCGTCGTCAACGCGTCTCCCCCTGGCGTCTTGTCATCCATGGCGGGCATGGGAGCGCGCTTCCGCAATCCCACGCAAGCGTCAAAACCGAATGCGCCTATGCAGGCTTGAGCAGGACGTGCTTCTTCTTGCCCATCGACAGCTTGATGACGCCTTCCTGCGTGAGATTGCCCGCGTTCAGGACCATCTTCTCGTCGGTCACGGCGGCATCGTTGACGCGCAGCCCGCCGCCCTTGATCTGGCGGCGTGCCTCGCCGTTCGATGCGACGAGGCCGGCCTTGACGAACAGCCCCAGCACGCCGGCACCGGCATCAAGTTCGCCGCGCGGAATTTCCACCGTCGGCAGGCTTTCCGCAATCGCGCCTTCCTCAAAGGTTTGCCGCGCGGTTTCGGAGGCGGTGTTGGCGGCTTCGCGGCCGTGCAGCAGCGCGGTTGCTTCCGTCGCCAGCACCTTCTTGGCCTCGTTGATCTCGCCGCCCTGCAGCGCCGCAAGCTTGTTGATTTCGCTCATCGGCAGGATCGTGAACAGCTTCAGGAATTTCACGACGTCGGCGTCCTCGACGTTGCGCCAGTATTGCCAGAAATCGTATGGCGAGAACGCGTCGGCGTTGAGCCACACCGCGCCTTGCGCGGTCTTGCCCATCTTGGCGCCCGAGGCTGTGGTGAGCAGCGGCGTGGTCAGTGCGAACAACTGTTCCGTGCCCATGCGGCGGCCGAGATCGACGCCGTTGACGATGTTGCCCCATTGGTCGGAGCCGCCCATCTGCAAGCGGCAGCCCGTGCGCCGGGCCAGCTCGACGAAGTCATAGGCCTGGCAGACCATGTAGTTGAACTCGATGAAGCTCATCTCCTGCTCGCGTTCGAGCCGCAGGCGCACCGAGTCCATCGTCAACATGCGGTTGACCGAGAAATGCCGGCCGATGTCGCGCAGCATTTCGATCCAGTTCAGCTTGGTCAGCCATTCGGCGTTGTCGAGCATGATGGCGTCGCTGGCGCCGTTGCCGTAGCGCAGCACCTTTGAGAACACACCGCGGATCGAAGCCTTGTTGGCCTCGATTTCCGCGATCGAGCGGATCGCCCGCGACTCGTCCTTGCCGGAGGGATCGCCCACCATGGTGGTGCCGCCGCCCATCAGGGTGATCGGCTTGTTGCCGCTTTGCTGCAGCCAGTGCAGCATCATCATGGTCAGGTAATTGCCGATATGCAGCGACGGCGCGGTACAATCGTAGCCGACATAGGCGGTCGCCTGGCCTTTCGCGGCGAGCGCGTCGAGGCCGTCGAAATCGGAACATTGGTGGATGAAGCCGCGTTCCTGTAAAATGTTCAGGAAATCTGATTTAAATGCGGTCATTGGTCTGCGACTCTGATCATTCTATTTTCACGGTAATTGTAACGAGTTGCGGAACCATAGCGGAATGGGCTGCCGCAAGCGCTTGCGGTGTGGCATTATAAGATGTCCGTGTTTGGCACAAGCTGGTCGTCGTCGGCGGGACGATTCGAGCAGGGCGTGGCGAAGGCACGATTACGATGATGTTGACGGCCATAGGTTTGATGAGCGGTACCTCGCTCGACGGGGTCGATGTCGCCATGATCGAAACCGATGGCCGGAAAGTCCGGGCTTTTGGGCCATCCGGATATCGACCCTACAGCGAAATGGAGCGCCGCCTGCTGCGCCAGGCGCTGTACGAGGCCGTCAACCTGCCGCAGCGCGATGCGCGGCCTGGCGTCCTGCGGGACGCCGAACAGGCCGTCACTTTGGCCCATGCCGAGGCGGTGGCGGCCTTTACCGCGCAGCACCGCATCTCCGCCCAGGACATCGACATCGTCGGCTTTCACGGCCAGACCGTGCTGCACCGGCCCGAGCGCCGATTGACGGTGCAGATCGGCGACGCCGCAGCTCTGGCCAAGGCGATCCACATCCCCGTCATGCATGATTTCCGCGCCGCCGACGTCGCCGCCGGCGGGCAGGGCGCGCCGTTCGTGCCGGTCTATCACCGCGCGCTGGCCCAGTCGCTCGAGCGCGAGGGTCCGATCGTCGTGGTTAACATCGGCGGGGTCTCCAACATCACCTATATCGACGGGACCGACACGCTGATCGCCTGCGACACCGGGCCCGGCAACGCGCTGCTCGACGACCACATGTACCGTGTCCTGAACCAGCGCTTCGACACCGCCGGCCAGACCGCCGCGCAAGGCAAGGTCAATGACGCCTGGATTGCCCGCGCGCTGGCGCTGCCGTTCTTCACAAAACCGCCGCCCAAATCGCTCGACCGCAATGATTTTGCCGCGCTCAAGGTCGACGGGATGTCGCCCGCGGACGGCGCCGCGACCCTGACCGCGTTCACGGCCGCATCGATCGCCCGGATCGTGCCGCTGCTGCCGAAGGTGCCGAAGAGCTGGATCGTGGCCGGCGGCGGCGCCCGCAACCTGACCATGCTGCGGATGCTGCGCGATCGGCTTCAGCCTGCGGCCGTCGAGGCTGCGGATGGGCTCGGCTGGGCCTCGGATGCGATCGAGGCGCAGGCCTTCGGCTTCCTCGCGGCGCGAGGGCTCAAAGGCCTGCCGCTGAGCTATCCGGCCACCACGGGGGTGCCGATCCCGATGACCGGGGGGCTGATGGCCCGGCCGTAGCGGCCGGGATCAAGATCTGTTGATGCAACTGCATTGATCTTGACGACTACATGCACATGCATCTAATTGATGCAAATGCATGAAGCGAGCCGTTTGGCCTCGCCCTTGGAGGTCGTCATGACGGCAAAACTCACTTTGATCAGCCACAAGCTTTGTCCCTACGTGCAGCGCGCCGTGATCGCGCTGAACGAGAAGGGTGTGCCGTTCGAGCGCGTCGATATCGACCTCGCCAACAAGCCGGACTGGTTCCTGAAGTTATCGCCGCTCGGCAAGGTGCCGGTGCTGATCGTGCGCAGCGAGGACGGCGAGGTCGCGCTGTTCGAGAGCAACGTGATCTGCGAGTACATCGAGGAAACCCAAAGGGGTGCAAAACTGCATCCGCAGGACGCGTTGCAGCGGGCGCAGCACCGCGCATGGATGGAATTCGGCTCGACGATCCTGAGCGAGCTGTGGGGCCTCGAGACGACAGGCGATGCCGCGGTGTTTGAAGCCAAACGCGTCGCGGTGGCCGCGAAGTTCGCACGCGTCGAGGAGGCGCTGGGTTCGGGTCCATTCTTTGCCGGCGAGAAATTCAGTCTCGTGGACGCCGTGTTCGCGCCAATCTTCCGCTACTTCGATGTGTTCGACGAACTGATCGACCTCTCGATCTTCGCAGAGACGCCGAAGGTGCGCGCATGGCGGACGGCGCTGGCAAAACGGGACAGTGTTCAGAGCGCCGTCGGCACCGACTATCCGCAATTGCTGCACGCGTTCCTGGTTCGCCATAATGCGCACATGCTGAAACTGGCAGCGTGAACGCGTAGGATGGGTTGAGCTCTTCGCGAAACCCATCACACATTCTCGGGCAGCAATTGATGGGTTTCGCGAAGAGCTCAACCCATCCTACAATTCTACAATTCCGTGACCATTTTCGCGAGCGTCGCGATCGTGTTCATGTTGCGCGCGGTGCCTGCTTTCGCGGCCGGGATCACCAGTTTCGATTGCCCGATGCCGTCGCCGTAGTGGACGTAGATCTCGCGCGCGCCCAATCCGATTTCTTCGTCCTTGCGGCCTTTGACGGCGGCCAGCGTATCGGCCGGTGGCTTGGCATCGAGGAATATCGCTACCGTCCGGTTGCCCGGCGCCTTTGGAAACGGATTGTTGTTCAGAACGGCCTGCATCTCGGCCGCGGTGCGCAACATGACGCCGACGGCTTTGCCGGCATAGGCTTCAAGCCGCGCTTCGAGCGCCTTCTTGACGGCGGATTCGGATTTGCGGCTGGTGAAGACGACATTGCCGCTGGCGATGTAGGTGCGGACGGCCTCGAACCCGAGCGCCTCGCACATCGCCTTGAGTTCGCTCATCGGCAGCTTGCCGGTGCCGCCGACATTGACGGCACGCAGCAAAGCGACGAAGGCGGTCATCGCAAACCGCTTGATTTAGCGGACGTTGGCGAGCCGCATGTCGAGATAGCCGGTCACCGTCTCCATCAGCGGCTGCAATTTGCCGTCGAAGAAATGGTTGGCGCCGGGGATGACCTGCTGGTCGATCACGATGCCCTTTTGCGTCTTGAGCTTCTCGACCAGCGTGTTGACGTCTTTCGGCGGCACCACCGCGTCCTTTTCGCCATGCACGATCAGGCCCGACGACGGGCAGGGCGCGAGGAACGAGAAGTCGTAGAGATTGGCCGGCGGCGCGATCGAAATAAAACCTTCGACCTCGGGCCGGCGCATCAACAGCTGCATGCCGATCCAGGCGCCGAACGAAAAGCCCGCGACCCAGCAGGCGCGCGCTTCGGGATTGATGGTCTGCGCCCAGTCGAGCGCGGACGCCGCGTCCGACAATTCGCCGGTGCCGTGGTCGAACGATCCCTGGCTGCGGCCGACGCCGCGGAAATTGAAGCGCAGCACCGAAAAGCCGCGATGCGCGAAGGCGTAGTAGCACTGGTAGACGATCTGGTGATTCATCGTGCCGTGAAACTGCGGATGCGGATGCAGGATCATCGCGATCGGCGCGTTCTTCTGCTTCGCCGGATGATAGCGGCCTTCGAGACGGCCTGCGGGACCGGTGAAAATAACTTCGGGCATGGATGATCCTTGGAAGTGCTTCTTGGCGACGGAATTGATCCGCGGAGAAACGGCAATCAGGCGTCGTTTGGGAGATGCGCGCGCGGCGCCCCGTGAACTGTCGGCCGCGTTCTAACATGAGGCGAGGGGCAAAAAGCAAGGTTTTTATGCGCCCGCCGCCGGGCAAGGGTGAATCCGGCGCTCGGGATAAGTATTTGATGGATTTTAGAGATTTCTTTTCGCCGAGAGCCGCCTCGGTGCCGCCATGGCAAGTCGGCCGCTCAACTTGAAGCGGTGATGCGTTCAAGCGAGGCGATGGCGTTGCGGTAGCGCCGGCTGCCCACAGTGGTCTGACCGGTGTCAAAGGTAAGCTCGAAATCTCCCGATGGCTTCAACGCCACAGCGGTTACCCGGTCGAGATTGGCCAGCCGTGTGCGGTGGACGCGTGCCAGTTTGAATCGCGCAAGCTGAGCCTCGGCTGCCGCCAGCGTTCCGCGAACCAGATGGCTGCGACCATCGGCGAGGCTGTACTCGACATAGTTCCCGGCCGAACTGATCCAGATAATCTCTTTGGGTTCGATGCGGATACGGGTGGTGCCGTCGCGCAGCCAGACCATGTGCGGCAGCGTTTCCGCTGCCGTGGCGGGGGCCGCCATCGCAACCGCCCCGACCTCCCGTCGGCTGTCGATCAGCCACATGCCGCCACCGATCAACAGGCAGGTGACCGCGTCCTTGCGAGCCTCATAGAGCACGGTCGCGAGCGAGAGGTGGAAATCATAGCTGCCGCCGAGCATCCACAGCACGAGTTTACGCAACGCCACCATCCCGGTGATGTGCACGGCGGAGAAGACGATGATTACCGCGATTACCAGCGCGATACGGACCAGCCGGCGCGGTTCCCGGCGGATTCGCCTGACGGCGGCGAATAGGGCCGGCGCCAGCAGGATGATGACGGCAATGCTGGTCATCTCCCAGAGCAGCGGCGTCTTGAGGTTATACGGGCCGCCGCGCCGGGCGATGTCGTCCGCGATCGACAGCGCATTGACGCTGCCGATCGCAAGCGCGACCGCCCCGACCCCGGCATAGACCAGCCAGTCGGCGCCGGTTATCCCGCGATGCAATCCGCTGGTCCCACGCGAGGTCGTCTCGTCCCAAGCAGGCTGGTTTTGATCCCAAACCGGCTCGACGCCACGGCCATCAGGCGCATTTTTGACGTCGGTCATCCAACTTCGTCGCACATTGAGGGATCAAGCCATGTGGCAGCAAACCATATCACAATCACCGGACAGCGCTCCCGGCTCCGATCGGCGCATCGATCTCGACTGGGTGCGGATCGCAGCCTTCGGCCTCCTGATCTTCTACCATGTCGGCATGCTCTACGTTTCCTGGGGCTTCCACATCAAGAGCGCGCATCGGATCGTTGCGCTGGAACCGGTGATGCTGGTGCTCAATCCGTGGCGGCTGGCGCTGTTGTTCCTGGTTTCAGGGGTGGCGACCCGCTTCATGCTGGGCAAATACAATCTGGGGCCGCTGCTGCGGTCGCGGTCGGCGCGGCTATTGATACCCCTGGTGTTCGGCATGCTGGTGATCGTGCCGCCGCAGGCCTATGACCAGATCGTCGAGGCGCTTGGCTATCCGGCCGGCTTCGTCGATTTCTACCAGCGGCATTATTTCGCTTTCGGGCCGCAATTCTGCCCAACCCCCTGCATCCTGCTGCCGACCTGGAACCATCTCTGGTTCGTGGCCTATCTGTGGGTCTACACGGTGGCGCTGGGCGGCGTGCTGTGGCTGGCTCCGGGGCTTCTCGGCTGGATCGAGCGGCGGCTGGCATCCGCGCTGTCGGGCGTGCTGCTGCTGGTCGTGCCGCCGCTGCTGCTTGCGGCCTATCGCCTGGTCCTGCTGCCGCACTTTCCATCGACGCACGCGCTGTTCGGCGACTGGTACAATCACGCGCTGTTCGCGACCGTCTTCCTGTTCGGCTTCGTGCTGGCCCGCGCTACGGCCGTCTGGGAGGCGATGGAGCGTCTGCGCTGGCTGGCGCTGTCGCTGGCGGCCGGATTCTTTCTGTGCTTTCTCGCCGTGCGGGCGAACAGGTACGGCGGCGTGCCGCTGAAAATGTATGCCGGCGTTGCCTACGCTTCTTATCAATGGCTTTGCATGGTCGCGCTGCTCGGCTTCGCGCGGCGATGGCTGACCGCGGATTCGCCGGCGCGGCGCTATCTCACCGATGCGATCTTCCCGTATTACATCGTGCACCAGACCGCGATCATCATGATTGCGCATGCTTTGCACGGACAGGGTCTGCCAGCCTGGCTTGAGGCGGGGATCGTCATTTTTGGAACGATCGCGGCCTGTGTGGCGACCTATGAGATCGTTCGGCGCGTCACTATCTTGAGGCCCTTGTTCGGATTGCGGATGGCATCCGAACCGGCCATGCCGGTGCGGGCGAGGAGCCAGCCCGCGCAATGATTGGCCGCCTGGAAGCGTTTTCGAGCGAAGTGGATGCCGGTTCGCACAGCAATCAAGTTTACGCAGATTGCGTAGACTTATCTGCGGTAGAAAACGCGTCAAAACAAGAGACTAGAGCTTCGGTTCTGATTCAATCAGAACCGATAATGCTCTAGGGAAACGTGCTAAGACGGCGCATGCCCGACCGGATCTATCTCGACTGGAACGCGACCACGCCGCTTCGCCCGGAAGCCAAGGCGGCGATGGCGGCGGCCTGGGAGCTCGCCGGCAACCCGTCCTCGGTCCACGCCGAGGGCCGCCAGGCGCGCCGGCTGGTCGAGGACGCCCGCGCCGCGGTCGCCGCGGCGGTCGGCGCCCGGCCGCAGGACGTGGTCTTTTCATCAGGTGGAACCGAGGCCAACGTGCTGGCGCTGACGCCGGGCCTGCGGCGGGGCGCAGGGCAGCCGGTTCAGCGGCTGCTGGTGTCGGCCATCGAACACGCCTCGGTGCTGTCGGGCGGACGCTTTCCACCCGACACCATCAAGACCATCAAGGTCACGGCCTCAGGCCTTGTTGACCTCGACCATCTGCGCGAGCTGTTGAACGGCCCTCCCGCGCTGGTATCGGTGATGCTGGCCAATAATGAGACCGGTGCCATTCAGCCGGTGGCGGAGGTGGCCCGGATCGTCCATCAGGCCGGCGGGCTGCTGCATGTCGATGCGATCCAGGCATTCGGGAAAATAGCCTTTGATATCAACTCGATCGAAGCCGATCTGATCACGCTTTCTGCGCACAAGATCGGCGGCCCCAAGGGTGTCGGTGCTGTGGTGTTGGCCGGGGACGTGCAGGGGCTGGAGCCGCTGCTGCGCGGCGGCGGACAGGAACTGGGCCGCCGGGCGGGCACCGAGAATGTAGCCGGGATTTCGGCGTTCGGCGCCGCTGCCAGGGCGGCGATGGCAGCGCTGGGCACGGATGCGGGACGGCTGCAGGGGCTGAAGGATCGCCTCGAGGACGGTCTGAAGCAGACGCCGGGGATGATCGTGTTCGCTGAACCTGCTCCGCGGTTGCCCAATACCACACTGTTCACCGTTCCCGGCCTAAAGGCCGAAACGGCCGTAATTGGCTTCGATCTCGCCGGTATTGCGGTATCGTCTGGCTCGGCCTGCTCGTCGGGCAAGGTCCAGCCGTCGCATGTCTTGGACGCGATGGGCCAGGGCCGGGAACTGGCTCAGGGAGCTGTGCGGCTCAGTCTGGGGTGGTCTACATCACAGACAGAGATTGAATTGGCCCTCAAGGCTTGGCGAACGCTCGCCAATACCTTACTTAAGAGCGACGAAACACAGGTTGAACGGTTCTAAGCAATCGGTTCTGAACCAATCAGGATCGATCAGGCCGGAACCGCCGGATTGATCCACCGCGGTCCTTGAAACCGCGAGCGGAGGATGAAATGGCTGCCGTACAGGAGACGGTCGATCGCGTCAGGCAGATCGACGTCGACCAATATCGATATGGATTTGAGACGCTGATCGAGTCCGACAAGGCTCCAAAAGGGCTGTCGGAAGACACCGTCCGCTTCATCTCCGCAAAAAAGAACGAGCCGGCCTGGATGCTGGAATGGCGTCTGGAGGCCTATCGCCGCTGGCTGACCATGACCGAGCCGCAATGGGCCCGCGTCAACTACCCCAAGATCGACTACCAGGATCTCTATTACTATTCGGCGCCGAAGCCGAAGAAGACGATCGGCTCGCTCGACGAGATCGATCCGGACATCCTGAAGACCTACGAGAAGCTCGGCATTCCCTTGCGCGAAGTCGAAGTGCTGGAAGGGGTCGTGCGGCCCGAGGGCCAGCGCAAGATTGCGGTCGACGCTGTCTTCGATTCGGTATCGGTTGCGACCACGTTCCAGAAGGAGCTGAAGCAGGCCGGCGTGATCTTCATGCCGATCTCGGAAGCGATCCGCGAACACCCTGAGCTCGTAAAGAAGTATCTCGGCACGGTCGTGCCGACTTCGGACAATTATTTCGCGACGCTGAATTCGGCGGTGTTTTCCGACGGCTCGTTCGTCTACGTGCCGCCGGGCGTGCGCTGCCCGATGGAGCTGTCGACCTATTTCCGCATCAACGAGCGCAATACCGGCCAGTTCGAGCGCACGCTGATCATCGCCGACAAGGGCTCTTACGTCAGCTATCTCGAAGGCTGTACTGCGCCGCAGCGTGACGAGAACCAGTTGCACGCCGCCGTCGTCGAACTCGTCACGCTCGACGATGCCGAGATCAAATATTCGACCGTGCAAAACTGGTACCCCGGCAACTCCGAAGGCAAGGGCGGCATCTACAATTTCGTCACCAAGCGTGGCGACTGCCGCGGCAATAACTCGAAGATCTCCTGGACCCAGGTCGAGACCGGTTCGGCGATCACCTGGAAGTATCCGAGCTGCATCCTGCGCGGCGACAATTCACGCGGCGAGTTCTACTCGATCGCGATCTCGAACGGTCACCAGCAGGTCGATTCCGGCACCAAGATGATCCATCTCGGCAAGAACACGACGAGCCGGATCATCTCCAAGGGCATCGCCGCCGGCGTCTCGCAAAACACCTATCGCGGCCTCGTCACCGCCCACAGGAAAGCAACAGGCGCGCGCAACTTCACCGCCTGCGACTCGCTCCTGATCGGCGACAAATGCGGCGCGCACACCGTGCCGTACGTCGAAGCGAAGAACTCCTCGGCGCTGTTCGAGCATGAAGCCACCACGTCGAAGATTTCGGAGGACGTGCTGTTCTACTGCGTGCAGCGCGGGCTCTCCCAGGAAGAAGCCGTCGGCCTCGTGGTCAACGGCTTTGTGAAAGACGTGCTGCAGCAACTGCCGATGGAGTTTGCGGTGGAAGCGCAGAAGCTGATTTCGATCTCGCTGGAGGGCAGCGTCGGGTAACCCAGATGATTCGAAACATCTTCGGCTTCATTCGGTTTGCGCCGCTCGCGCTGTTTGATGATTGCGATCGTCGGATTGTTTGCCGTGTTGATCGGGAGTTTGGCGGGATCGGTTGAAGTTACCGAATTCGGCAAACTGGCTGCAGGTGGTGGGTCTCTGGGGTTTTTTGCCTGGCTTTTTTTGCCAGTTCTAGTTCGGGCGTTTTAGGCCAGAAGGAAAGAATATGACTGCGTTACTTGAAGTGAAAGACCTGAAAGTCCGTGTCGAGGAGCGTGAGATCCTCCATGGGCTGTCGCTCACGGTGAATCCGGGCGAGGTGCACGCGATCATGGGGCCGAACGGCTCCGGCAAATCGACGCTGTCGCACGTCATCGCCGGCAAGCCCGGCTATGAAGTCACCGGCGGTGAAATCCTGTTCAAGGGTGAAGACCTTCTGGAAATGTCGCCGGACGAGCGCGCCGCCAAGGGCGTGTTCCTGGCGTTTCAGTATCCGGTCGAAATTCCCGGCGTCGCCACCATGAACTTCCTGCACGTGGCGCTGAATGCGCAGCGCAAGGCGCGCGGCGAGAGCCAGCTGACGACGCCGGAATTCCTGAAGAAGGCCTATGCGGCGGCGGCCAGCCTGAACATTCCGCGCGACATGCTCAAGCGCGGCGTCAATGTCGGGTTTTCCGGCGGCGAGAAGAAGCGCAACGAGATTCTGCAGATGGCGCTGTTCGAGCCGGCCGTCTGCATCCTCGACGAAATGGATTCTGGCCTCGACATCGACGCGCTGCGCGTCGCGGCCGACGGCGTCAACGCGCTGCGTTCGCAGGGCAGGGCCATGGTCGTCATCACCCACTACCAGCGGCTGCTCAACTACATCGTGCCGGATTTCGTGCACGTGATGTCCAAGGGCCGCGTCGTCAAAAGCGGCGGCAAGGAACTGGCGCTGGAGCTCGAGGCTTCCGGCTACGCCCAGTTCGAAGACGCGGCCTGAGGCGGGATACGGATTTTGTGATGAATGTGGCTTTGGTAAAAAACGAGACCGGGAGCGCGCTGAGCGACAGCTTTGCGATCGCGCGCGACCGGCTTCCCGGCACCGGCAAGGTTGCTGCGGCGCGCGAGGCAGCTTTCGCTGCCTATGCGCAAGCGGGCCTGCCGCATCGCCGGATCGAGGATTGGAAATACACGGATCTGCGCGCGCTGATGCGCGAGGTGCTGCCGCTGGCGCCCGCGCCGGATACCGCGGAGTTTTCGCGCGCGGCTAGCGCCGCCAAGCTGCACGCCATCGAAGGCGTCCGCCGGCTGGTGCTGGTCGACGGCGTGTTCGCCCCCAAACTCTCCGAACTCGGCGGTCTCGAGAAGGGCCTTGGCATCCGCACCCTGCGCGAGGCGCTGGAAACCGGCGACGCCGCGCTGCAGGCGCTGTTGTTCACGCCTGACAATGCCAATCCCATGGTGGCGCTGAATAGCGCGATGATGACCGACGGCGTGGTGATCGATGTCGCGGACGGCGTCGTGCTGACGCAGCCGCTGCAGATCGTCCATATCGCCAGCGGTACGGTGCCGGCGGCGATGTTCACGCGCTCGCTGCTGCGCCTCGGCAAGGATGCCGGTGCGACCCTGGTTGAAAGCTATATCGCGGCCGAAGGCGCCAAGGCCTATCAGGTTCACGATTCCCTGATCATCTCGATCGGCAACAATTCACGCCTCGATCATGTCCGTCTCAACGAAGACGGCCGCGACGCGTCAAATATTTCCTCTGGTGTGGTGAGCCTCGGCGCACACGCGCACTTCAACACCTTTGGCATGATGTCGGGCGCCGGCGTCAGCCGCTACCAGGCGACTATCGCGTTTGCCGGCGAGGGCTCCAGGGTCGAGACCAACGGCGTCAATCTGCTCAACGGCAAGCAGCACGCCGACACCACGCTGTTCATGAACCACGCGGTGCCGCATTGCGACAGTCGCGAAATCTTCCGCGCCGTTGTCGACGACCGCGCCCATTCGGTGTTCCAGGGCCGCATCATCGTGCGTCCGCACGCCCAGAAGACCGACGCCAAGATGATGACGCGGGCGCTGCTGCTGTCCGACGACGCCGAGGCCGACAACAAGCCGGAATTGGAAATCTTTGCCGACGACGTCACCTGTGGCCATGGCGCGACCACTGGCGCGCTCGACGAGAGCCTGCTGTTTTACCTGCGCGCGCGCGGCCTGTCCGAGAAGGAAGCCCAGGCGCTGCTGATCCAGGCCTTCGTCGGCGAGGCGATTGAATCGATTGTGAATGACGGCCTGCGCGAGCTTGCGATTGCAGCGGCGCAGCGTTGGCTGGAGGCGAGGGGTTGACCATGCATCCGGCGGTAAAGAATGGCGCCTATGACGTCGCGCGGGTGCGGGAGGATTTTCCGGCGCTGGCGATGAAGGTTTATGGCAAGCCGCTGGTCTATCTCGACAACGCCGCCTCCGCCCAGAAGCCCACCGCCGTGCTCGACCGCATGACGGAAGCCTACAAGAGCGAATACGCCAACGTGCATCGCGGGCTGCATTACCTCGCCAACGCCGCCACCGAAGCCTATGAAGGCGGCCGCGCCAAGGTGGCAAAATTCCTCAACGCCGCGCGTACCGAAGAGATCATCTTCACCCGCAACGCCACCGAGGCGATCAACCTCGTGGCGTCGTCCTGGGGTGAGCCCAACATCAAGGCCGGCGACGAGATCATCATCTCGATCATGGAGCACCATTCCAACATCGTGCCCTGGCATTTCCTGCGGGAGCGCCACGGCGCGGTCATCAAATGGGCGCCGGTTGACGACGAAGGCAATTTCCTGATCGAGGAATTCGAAAGGCTGCTGTCGGACCGTACCAAACTGGTCGCGGTCACGCAGATGTCGAACGCGCTCGGCACCATCGTGCCGGTCAAGGACGTGGTGAAGCTGGCGCATGCCCGCGGCATTCCGGTGCTGATCGACGGCAGCCAGGCCGCCGTCCACATGACGATCGACGTCCAGGACATCGACGCCGACTTCTACGTCTTCACCGGTCACAAGCTGTACGGCCCGACCGGCATCGGCGTACTCTACGCCAAGCATGAGCACCTGGTCGCGATGCGCCCGTTCAACGGCGGCGGCGAGATGATCCGCGAAGTCGCGAGAGACTGGATCACCTATGGCGATCCGCCGCATAAATTCGAGGCTGGCACGCCCGCGATCGTGGAATCGATCGGGCTGGGGGCCGCGATCGACTACGTCAATTCGATCGGCAAGGAGCGCATCGCCGCCCACGAGCACGACCTCGTGACCTACGCCCAGGATCGCCTGCGCGAAATCAATTCGCTGCGGCTGATCGGCACCGCGCTCGGCAAGGGACCGGTGATCTCGTTCGAGATGAAGGGCGCGCACGCCCACGATATCGCGACCGTGATCGACCGCCAGGGCATCGCGGTCCGCGCCGGCACCCATTGCGTGATGCCGCTTTTAGAGCGGTTCAATGTCACAGCCACCTGCCGGGCGTCCTTTGGGATGTATAATACCCGTGAAGAAGTCGACCATCTGGTGCAGGCGCTGATCAAGGCGCAGGAATTGTTTTCATGACCGACACAGCCGAAGTCAAAACCGCCAACATGGAAACCCAATCGGCGCTGCCGCCGGAGGAGACCGAGCGTCTCGGCGGTGAGATCGTGGCTGCGCTGAAGACGGTGTTCGACCCGGAAATTCCGGCCGACATCTACGAACTCGGGCTGATTTACAAGGTCGATTTCAAGGACGATCGCAGCGTCGACGTGATGATGACGCTGACCACGCCGAACTGCCCGGCGGCGGGCGAACTGCCGACCATGGTGGAGAACGCGGTTGCCAGCGTTCCCGGCGTCGGCGTCGTCAACGTCAATCTGGTGTGGGAGCCGGCCTGGACGCCGGACCGGATGTCCGACGAGGCCCGCCTCGTCCTCAATATGTGGTGAAGGGTCCTGGTGCCGAAGCTATCCGGTGTTCTCGAGACCGCACTTTACGTCGATGACCTCGACCGCGCCCGTGCATTCTACGAAGACGTGCTTGGGCTGGTCGCGCTGACGCGTGATTCGCGATTTTTTGCTTTCGATGTCGGCGGCAGCAATGTGCTTCTGCTGTTTCGTCGCGGCGCGACGCTCGACACGCTCCATTTGCCCGGCGGGACTATTCCGCCGCATGACGGCAACGGCCCGATCCATGTGGCCTTTGCCATCACGGCGGACGAACTGGCGGCCTGGGAAACGCGGCTTGGCGAGCACAACGTCGCTATCGAAGGCAGGACCGATTGGCCGCGCGGCGGAAGGAGCATCTACTTTCGCGACCCGGACCGGCATCTGCTGGAACTGGTGACGCCGGGAGTTTGGGCGATTTATTAGGGGCGATCTGCGAGTAGGAATACGGTTTCGTTCGGACAGGTTCTAACCAAATTCGGGATATCAGACCTTCACAGCAGGAATTTCGTTGTTATTTTAACGGTATAGGATTTCGTCGCCACCGCGCGGCGTAAGGAGATCCACTGCAATGGACACCACCGCACCCGTCTCCAAGCCGAAGCCCCGGCCGCGCCCGCAGGTCATGAAACTGACCGAAGCGGCGGCGCAGCGCATCACGGAGCTGACCAAGCGCGCCGATTCCGAAATCGTCGGCCTGCGCGTCGGCATCAAGAACGGCGGGTGCGCCGGGCAGTCCTACACCGTCGAATACGCCCACGAGGTCCGTCCCACCGACGAGGTGGTCGAGGACCGCGGCGTCAAGATCCTGGTCGATCCCAAAGCCGTGTTGTTCCTGCTCGGCACCGAGATGGACTACAAGGCCGACAAGATGCAGGCCCAGTTCATCTTCAATAACCCCAACCAGGTCTCTGCCTGCGGTTGCGGCGAGTCGGTGCAGCTGACGCCTGCGAAGGTCTGACAGTCGTCCCGGCCTTGAGCCGGGACCCATAGCCACCGGCCGCAGTTGGTTTGCGCGCTAGTCGTTATCTTCCTTTTCCAACAACGCGGGCCGCGGCGTATGGGTCCCGGCTCGAGGCCGGGACGACAGCGAGGGTGTGAGCCACACGCATGGATCGCGATTTCCTGATCGACCTGTTTGCCGATTTCGGACCGGTGACGATCCGCCGGATGTTTTCCGGCTTCGGCATTTCCGCTGACGGCACCAACTTCGCCCTCGCGCTGCGCGCCGGGCTGTATTTCAGGGCCGATGAAACCACGATCCCGCAGTTCGAGGCGGAGGGCTCGCAGCCGTTTTCGTATCAGACGCGTACGAAAACCGTGACCGTGAATTCGTATTGGCAATTGCCGGCGCGGCTGTTCGACGACTCCGAAGAGCTGAGCGATTGGGCGAGGGCGGCGCTGGCCGCCGCGCAGCGCGCCGCGTTGCGCAAGCGTCCGAAGGCGCGCAAGGCGGCGAAGAAGACCGTTGCCAAAGCCGCGAAGAAGGTTGCCGCGAAAAAGCCGGCGGTCAAGAAGAAGTCAGTTCGTAGGGTGGGCAAAGCGAAGCGTGCCCACCATTCAAGATAACGAACCGGAGGTTGGTGGGCACGGCGCAAGCGCGCCTTTGCCCACCCTACGGACCGAGCGGACCTACGCCACCTGGCTGCGCTGGTCAGCGGCGTATTCGGGGTCGACTTCGCAGATCACGCGGTTGCGGCCGTTGCGCTTGGCGGCGTAGAGGCAGGCATCGGCGCGTTCGATCAGCGAATCCGTGTCGTCGTCCGGCTTCAGCATCGACACGCCGACCGAGATGGTGACGCGGCCGAGGATTTCGCCGGTGGATTTCTTCTTCAATTCCTTCGCCATCACGGCGCGGCGGATGTGATCGGCAACCGTTAGCGCCTGGCGCAGTGCGGTGTTGGGCAAGACGACCGCGAATTCCTCGCCGCCATAGCGCGCGGTGATGTCCTGTCCCTTGATGGTCTGCTTCAAGGACATGCCGACCAGACGCAGCACCTGATCGCCGGTAAGGTGGCCGTAGGAATCGTTGAATGATTTGAAATGATCGATGTCGAACATCAATAGCGACAGCGGCTCGCCGTTGGCCAGTGCCGCCTGTACCGCCATCTCGATCGAGCGGTCGAAATATTTGCGATTGCCCAGGCCAGTGAGCGGATCGGTCAGGCTCTCGGCGCGGATGGCTTCCAGGCTGTGCTGGAGATTGCTGATCTCGTTCTTCGACAGCGACAGCCGGTTCTCCAGCGCCTTGTTGGTGTCGCGCATCTCGCGGGTGGATTTCACCAGCTGTTCGACCACTGCCTTGATCTGGTCGCGGTTCTGCGCGGTCGACAGTTTCTGGCTGGCGCCGCTCAGGCTGGCGTCGTAGCTCGCCGACATGCCCAGCGCCTCGGTGATCAGCGTCATCACGTCGTCGATCTCGCCGATCACGCGCGCGCCGACCTTGTCGATGCGGTCAGAGGTCTTGATGTGGGAGAGGTAGGTTTCGTAGATCTGTTCGAGGTCGGCTTCGCTGAGCCTGCCGTTGCGCGCCAGCGTCTCGTTGATGATCTTGTTGAGGGGGGCGTTGTAACCGGTGGCGTAGACGTACCAGATTTCATAATTGCGTGGCACGGCGGTCTGCCGAAGCGACTTGATCTGGCCCATCGCGACTTCGGCGAAGGCCAACGTGCGTTCGTGTTCGTCCAGCAGTTTCACCACTGATCCGTCCCTAATGGCGAGCAACGCTTCGCGCCGCCCAGCAGGCAATGACTAAAATTATCGCTGCGAAGTTAAGGGAGGAGAATGAACGCCCGGTAAACAGGGCTGTACCCTGTTCACCGCGTGGACGGCGTTGAAAGCGTTAGACGCGGGCGCGCACGGGACGCAGCAAAAACGCCGGAAGGTGCGAGTGATCGGCAGGCTCGGATTCGACCTCGCGCTGGGCGCGCCGCGGCTCGGCCCGGCCGATCGAGGGCACGCGGGAGGCCGGTGCGGGCGCTGGCGGTGTGAACGCTTCGGTCGCTGCCTGCGGCTGCGAGCCGGAGTTGCGCTCGCCTCCCTTGGCGTGGCGCGGCTCGCGTTCACTTTGGCGCGGCTCGCGCTCACCGTGGCGCGGTTCGCGCTCACGTCGCGGCTTGCGTCCGCCACGTGAACCTTCCCGCGAACCTTCCTTGACGCTTTCCCTGGAGCCTTCTTTCGCACCGTGGCGGGAGCCTCCGCGAGAACCTTCTCTGCCGCGCGCCTCGCGCGGCGGGTCGATATCGCCTGACGCTTCCGATCGCACGGAATAGTCGCCTTCCGCGCGGGGAATGGATTTTCCGATCAGCCGTTCGATCGCGGCCAGCGATTTGGTGTCGAGCGATGTGACGATCGAAATCGCGGTGCCGGCGCGGCCGGCGCGACCGGTGCGGCCGACGCGGTGGACGTAATCGTCGGGATGATGCGGCACGTCGAAATTGTAGACGTGGCTGACGGCGGGAATATCGAGACCGCGGGCGGCGACGTCGGAAGCCACCAGCAGCGGAATTTCGCCCTTGCGGAATGATTCGAGCGCCGCGGTGCGGGCCGACTGGTCCATATCGCCATGGAGCGCGCCGACGCTGAAGCCGTGCTTCTGAAGCGATTTGGCAACGACGGCGACTTCACGCTTGCGATTGCAGAAGATAATCGCGTTCTGAAGGTCCTTGGCGTCGCGCAGCAGGCGGCGCAGGATCTCGCGCTTCTCGTGTACCTCGCGCCCGCAGGCGACCTGGAATTGAGACACGCCCACAGCTGTCGTCGCAGGCTTGGAGACTTCGATACGTTCGGGATTGTGCAGGAAGGCTTCGCTGATGCGGCTGATCTCGGGCGGCATCGTCGCGGTAAAGAACAGGGTCTGTCGCGTGAACGGGACCAGCTTGCAGACCCGTTCGATGTCGGGAATGAAGCCCATGTCCAGCATGCGGTCGGCTTCGTCGATGACCAGGAGTTCAACGCCGGTAAGCAGCAGCCCGCCGCGCTCGGTGTGGTCGAGCAGCCGGCCCGGGGTCGCGATCAAGACGTCGACGCCGCGGGTCAATTTGGTGTCCTGATCGCCGAACGAGACGCCGCCGATCAGCAGCGCGACATTGAGTTTCTGGCCAATGCCGTATTTGTCGAAATTCTCTTTGACCTGGGCCGCAAGTTCGCGGGTCGGCTCCAGGATCAGGGTGCGGGGCATTCGTGCCCGGGCGCGGCCCTTTTCCAGCATGGTGAGCATGGGCAGGACGAAGGCAGCGGTCTTGCCGGTGCCGGTCTGGGCGATGCCGAGAACGTCACGGCGGGCCAGAACGTGGGGGATCGCCTGTTCCTGAATGGGCGTAGGGGTGGTGTAGCCGGTGGCCGCAACAGCGGCGAGAACCTTGTCGGAAAGTCCGAGATGGGAAAAAGACATTGAGCCTCTAGTCGACACCGCCGTTCGGAATCGAGGGTAATAAGGCTGTCGCGTTCAACCCCGAAACGGCGCGCTTTAAGAAGCTGGGGGTTCTGACTTACGCAGACGAGCGGCTAACCTTAGGAAATCGCGTGTCGATCCTAGGCCGCGTTGAGCCGGAACATAGGCGCGAAACGGCCAAAGTCAATCTGGGAACCACCGAAAAGGCCGAAAAAGCTTAATGTTTTCGAACAAATAACGGCCAAACCGTCATTTGGCCGTCAAATGCGTCGAGCTTGCCGAGCTTGCTGCCACGCGACCGGTCGCGCGCTCATACCTTATTTCCTTGTCGCCGATTCCCTGAAGTCACCGGGCGTGATGCCCTGAACGGTGCGAAACACGCGATAAAACGTTGCGAGGCTGTCGAAGCCGCTGGCAAAGGCGATCTCGGCGATGGTCATGGCCGACGCCTCGCGCAGCAGGCGGCGGCTTCGCTCGATGCGCAGCGCGGTGACGGTTTGCGAGAAGCTCATGCTGGATTCTTCGAACAGCACGTGCAGATGACGAACCGAGATCGCGAGCCGACTTGCGACAAACGCTGGCGACAGTTGCGGCTCGGCGATGTGGCTGGCCATCAATCGCCGCGCCAGGGACAGGCGGCCGGCCCGAACCGCGTACTGCGCCATCCGGCTGGTCGGCCGGACAACGCCGCGCTCGATCAGCGTGAGGTGCGTGAGCGTCCGCACCAGCGCCTTCGTTGTCGCCGGATCGCTGTCGTCATCCGCTTCGGTCAGGTCGGTGAAACAGGATTCCAGAAGCGGGGTGAGGACGGCGCGGTCGGTAAACGGTTTCGGGACGAGGTCGTGCAGGCCGGGTAGCGGCAGCAGAATGTCGGCCACCGGCACCTTCAGAATGCGAAGATCGAAACCGTCAGCGGCGATCGGGACGGTGTGGTAGGGCAGGTCCGAATAGCTGGTCGCAAACGTTCCGCCGGCGACGTGGAAGTCATCGACATTGCGGACCCTGAACCAGCCGCCGCCGCCAAGCTGCTGGCAGATGCAAAGGCTGTCGCTGGGTGCGCTGGCGATATCGGTCGCACCGCGCTCGACATGATAGCTCGAGGCGCGGAGGCCAATCAGGCCCGCGGAGCCGAACTTTCGAAGCGAGAATTCCCCGGCGAACTTTGGGCGGTGCTCCCGGTCGAGTTCGGCGGTCGCCCCAAAAAGCCCCCTGGAGCGCACCTCGCGCCAATAGTCGAAGCGGTCCTTCGGATCGACCTGATCGGTGGACCATCTAAAGGCAGAGGTACCCTGATCTCCGGGAGGGGCGTAGGCGACCGGCGCCGGACGTGCCGCTCCTCGTATAGCCGAAATAGCCACCCCAGCATTCCTCCCCAAGATATGCCGCGGAGCGGCAAATCACCCGGGAATCATGCCACGGTGGGGGTAGCCCGGTCCTGATGGGACGGCGGTGACTTTCTGAAATTTCTCTGATATTCGCTGTGCGCAGCCCAGCCCCGAGAAGATTGCGGACACAAGTTGCTCTGTTTCGCCGGATTTGAACTTGACCCGGAACGCGCCAGGCTCCGCGGGCCCGGTGGCGAAGCGATCCGGCTGCGCCCGAAATCCTTCGACATGCTGCAACTGTTTGTGACCAACGCCGGGCGCGTTCTCAGCAAGCAGGACCTGATCGACGCGATTTGGCCGAACGTCCATGTCGGCGACGACAGCCTTTTCCAATGCGTCCGCGAAATCCGTGCCGCGCTTGGCGACGACCAGCGCCAATTGATCAAGCTGGTTTCCGGCCGCGGCTACCTGTTCGACGGGCAAGTGACGGTCGGGCCGGGCGTCCTTGGCGCGGCTGATGAAGCACAGCCTCCGGTCGCGACGGCCAACGCCGATCCTGTCGCCGCGGTGCCGCCGGCGCTGGCGACGGAGCCCGCCCGGAAACGGCTCCGGTTCGGCATGCGCGCCGGGCTTGCAACGGCGGCCGCGCTCGGTGCGGTTATCGGCCTTGCCGTCGCCGCGCCGATCTTCGTGCCCGATTTCATCTTCGCGCGAAAACCCCCGGCCGTTGCCTCAGAGCAGCTCGTTGGGGTGGGCGAGGGCCAGAAACTTGCCGAGTTGGCGGCGAGCGTGGCTGACCGCCTCAGCGCGGCCGTCAGCATTGCCGCCGCAGCACCGGTGCTCACGCCCGATTCCATGTTTCCACGAAAATCACCGACCATCGCCATGATGCCGATCGTTGGCGTCGGTGACAGCCAGTTGGTTGCCGAGATGGCGGGGGACGTGACCGACCGGCTCACCGACGGCTTGGCCAGGATCGACAAGTTGCGCGTGCTGGCGCCGCGATCTCAAACGGCTTCCGCGGTGCCTCACCAGCCCGTCGCCGCGCACCCGGAAGCCGACTTCGTGGTGAGCGGCGAACTGCGGTTGGAAGGCGGGGCCTGGACTATCCAGGCGCGCATGAGCAATGGCGCCACCGGCGAGGTACGCTGGACCAACTCGGTTTCGGTTGGCATCGAGAAGTCGGATATGACGCTGCAGCAGATCCGGCTCGCCGCCGGCGTCGGCCATCCGCTGGCGCTTCGCATCAATGCGATGATCAATGCCGGCCCGGCCGCGACCGACGACGAGCTGGCTGGCGGCACCGCCAAGGTCGTGATCGAGCAGGCGATGGCCTCGATCAACCAGACCACGCCGGAGCGTTTCAAGGCCGCGCAAACCATGCTGGAGAAAGCCATCGCGGCCGATCCAGGCAATGTCGACCTCGCCGCCGCGTTGTCCGCGCACTTGCTGCGCGGCATCCAGATGACCTGGTACAGCAAGGCCGATGTTGCCGACACCCAACGTGCCGCGCAGTCGATGCTCGAGCAGGCGCTGCGCGCGAAGCCAACCTACATCCCCGTGCTGGAGGCGTATTGCCGGCTCCTCAACGCGACAAACCAGTTCATCGAAAGCCTGGTGGCCTGCGGCAGGGTCTTGACCTTTGATCCCTGGGACGGGCTCGCGATCTACAATCTGGGCCTCGGGCAGCTTCGGCTCGGGCGGTTCGAGGATGCGCTGGCGACGTTCAAACTGGCCGAACAATTCGATACGCCGCGAACGGCGCGCTGGACCTGGTTGCTGGGAGCGGGACTGACCCTGGTGGTGATGGACCGCGACGAAGAGGCGATCCCATATCTCACGAGATCGATTGCGATCACGCCGGCCACCGGACGATCACACGCGGTGCTGGCGACAGCCTACCAGCGTTTGGGACGCACCGACGAGGCCAAGGCTGCCCTGGCCAAGACGATGGAACTGCGGCCCGGTTCGACCGCTGTCAACATCGCGCTCGACCCGAAGAACGCCAGCCCGCTTTATACCGAGGCCGCAAAACGCGTGGCTGATGTGCTCGTGGGGCTCGGCTTGCCGGATAAATAGCGCTTCTGCGAAGGCGGCTAGGTCCGCAATGTGAAATCGGGACAGCAATCCGGTCTGCGGGCGGATTGAACCGGCGGCACGGCTTTGCCGACTATGGCATGAGGCAATCGCAAGCGGTTGCGGACGATTTCGTTCAAGTGGGGAATTCGATGAGGCGCTGGTATTCCAGGTTTTTGGCGGTGACGGGCGTTGCCGCCGTTTTGGCTGTTTTCGCTGTCCCCGCTCATGCCGAAAAACGCGTCGCGCTCGTGATCGGCAATAACGACTACCGGAACGTGCCGAAGCTGCAGAAGGCCGTCAACGACGCCCGCACGATGGGCGACACGCTGAAGCAACTCGGTTTCACCGTCATGGTCGCCGAGAACCAGACGCGCCAGGCTTTCAGCCAGAGCCTGCTCGCGTTCGACAAGGCGGTCAGCAAGGGCGACACCGCGTTCTTCTTCTATGCGGGCCACGGCTTTGAGATCGCCGGCCAGAACTTCCTGCTGCCGACCGACGTGCCGGCGGCAACCGAAGGCCAGGAGGAACTGGTGCGCGACGCTTCCATCCTCGCGGACCGGATCATCGAGCGCCTGCAGAACAAGGGCGCGCGAACCGCCATTCTGGTGTTCGACGCCTGCCGCAACAATCCGTTCGAGCGCTCCGGCACCCGCGCCGTTGCCGGTGGCGGCGGTCTCGCGCCGATGACGCAATTGCCGGAAGGCGTGTTCTCGATATTTTCAGCGGGTCCGCGGCAGACCGCGCTGGACCGCCTGTCGAACGACGATGCCAATCCCAATTCGGTGTTCACCCGAACTTTTACCAAGGAACTGACGCAGCCCGGGGTCAACCTCGTGCAGGTCGCGCAACGCACGCGGCGGCTGGTCAGCGAACTGGCGGAGACCGTGCGCCACAAGCAGATCCCGGTCTATTTCGACCAGATGGTCGACGACGTATTCCTGAGCGGCACGGCGAAAGCCGCGCCCGAGGTTGCCGTCGCCAAGCCCACGGAGCCATTGCAGAAGGTTGCAGCGTTGCCGCCGGTGCACCGGCTTGCACCGTCGAGCGATTCCGTCAACGCGCCGATCGCGATGTTCTCGCGCCATAACAGCGGCTGGACCGTGGTGTTCTCGATCGCCGATCCGACGCTCGGGATTTCCTGGCGGATGGGCGAGGCCGGCGATTTCCGCGAGACCGGCTTCATCGACACGCTCGATCCTCGGACCCGCAAGCGGATGCCGAACCCGTCGATCGAGCTTCCGGCCGACGCGCCGGCCGCCACGATCCAGGTGCGCTATGTCGATACGTCAGGCGAAGTGCAGGGGCCGTTTCCGATCCGCTTCGATCCCGAGGCCGCGCTGATCCGCGACCAGCGCAAGGTGCTCGACATGACCGCGACAAGCTGGCTGTCGTTTCGCGAATACAACGGCCTCATGGTCTATTACACCCATCTGATGTCGTACCGCTGCGCGATCCGCGAGGTGCGCGTCGGCATCGACAGCACCGTGCCCGACCAGGTTCTGAAAATGCCGCCGTGCGATCCCAAGGATCCCAGTGTCATCCCGCGCGAGGCGCAGCCCTACCTCAAGCTTGCGCCGGCGACCAAGTCGGTTTCGGTCGAACTGGTCTACCGCGACGGCAGCGTGTCCGAGATCAAGAGCTTCCGGCGCTAAAGCGTTTTCGAGCGAAGTGGATACCGGTTCGCGTCAAGAAAACGTGTTAAATCAAGAATGTAGAGCCCCGTTCCGATTCCATCGGAACGGAAAAGGCTCTAATCCAGCCGGCGTCGTCCGATTGAGCTACATTCCGCTCGGAGGTCGATCATGGACGCAGGCAGTTTTTCGCGGCAGCCCGCGGGGCGCACGATGAAGGTCCGCTGCTGCATCGTTGGCGGCGGGCCCGCCGGCATGATGCTCGGATATCTGCTTGGCCGCGCCGGGATCGATGTCGTGGTGCTGGAAAAGCACGCCGACTTCTTTCGCGATTTTCGCGGCGACACCGTGCATCCCTCGACCCTGCAGGTGATGGACGAACTTGGATTGATCGACGGATTTCTCAAGCTGCCGCATCAGCGGCTGCAGAAGATGGAGGGGTTGTTCGGCGGCGCAACGGTCCGGCTCGCCGACCTCAGCCGGCTCAAGGTGAAGTACCCCTTCATCGCCTTCATGCCGCAATGGGATTTTCTGAATTTCCTGCGCGAGAGCGGCAAGCGGTTTGCCTCGCTCAAGGTGATGATGAGCACCGAAGCAACCGATCTCATTGAGGACGGCGGCCGCGTCGCGGGCGTGCGCGCGGAGACGCCGGAGGGCATGCTCGATATCGAGGCCGATCTCACCATCGCCTGCGACGGCCGCCATTCACTGGTGCGCGAGCGCGCGGGCCTTGCGACCGAGGAAATCGGCGCGCCGATGGACGTGCTGTGGTTCCGCGCGGGAAAAACGGCAAATGAAACCGAAAGCGTGTTTGCGCGTGTCGAGCCCGGCAGGATGATGGTGACGTTCGATCGCGGCGACTACTGGCAATGCGCCTATATCATCGCCAAGGGTCAGTACGACGCCGTCAAGGCGAGGGGCCTGCCGGCACTTCTGGACGACGTCGCGCGGGTCGCGCCGATCCTCACATCCGGTCTTGCTGACGTCAAAAGCTGGAATGACGTCAAGCTGCTCACGGTTGCGATCAATCGTCTGACGCGCTGGACGCGGCCCGGCTTGCTTTGCATCGGCGATGCCGCGCATGCGATGTCGCCGATGGGTGGTGTCGGCGTCAACCTCGCGGTTCAGGACGCGGTCGCGACCGCCAATCTTCTCGCGGCCAAGCTCGTGAACGGCTGCCCGCCGGAGGACGAGCTGGATGCGGTGCGCCGGCGCCGCGAATTCCCGGTGCGGATGACGCAGCGGATGCAGGTCGTGGCGCAAGACAACATCGTCAGCGCCGCGCTGAAGGGCGGCAATCAGCCGCTGAAAGCGCCACTTGTGATGCGGCTGATCACGGCGGTGCCGTGGCTGCAGGGCATCACGGCGCGCTTCATCGGGCTCGGCGTCCGGCCCGAGCATGTGCAGTCGCCGGCATCTGCGGAATACTGAACAAGCTGGCTGCGGCCACTACATCACGCGGTGAGTCTGTAGCGGCCCCGCCACAGTAAGTGACAATCCGTCTGGTTCGCGACGTTGTAGCCCTCGCAGTGCCCACGGCGACAAGCCTGGTGCCAGCAGGGACACGTCAGGATTTCGGTTGTCGATGTACGCTCCCCAATTCTGATAGAGGGGATTATTCAACGTGAAGAAACTGGTACTCGCAGCTTCGATCCTTGCCGCCAGCGTGGCGAGCGCGTTCGCCGCCGACATCGCGGCTCGCCCGTACACCAAGGCACCCGTTGCACCCCCGGTTATCACCTATATGGTCCGGTATCTATATCGGCGGCGCGGTCGGCGGCGGATGGGCCACCACCGATGGCGTTCTCTACAATGCTTTTCCCGGCGCTCTCTGGAGGACGGATAGCCAGAGTCGGTTGATCTACGGCGGCTTTGCCGGAATCCAGAAGCAGTGGGGCAGCCTTGTTGTCGGTATCGAAGGCGGCTGGAATGGCTTGGACAATGGCTTCAACAACACCGCTGGCACTGGCGTTTTCGGCCAAGGCTGCATTTACGGCGGTGGGGCGTCGTGCCAAAGCCGCATCGATGATATCGGCTACATCGGCGGCCGGTTCGGCTATGCCTGGAATCGCTTTATGGTGTACGGCCAGGGCGGCTACGCTCGCGCTGACATCGATACCCGGGTCTACCTCCCCGCGGCCAACCTTGCGATCGCGGCGGCCAGCGCCGCTCATGACGGCTGGTATGCCGGCGTCGGCGGCGAATACGCGGTTCTGGATAACCTCGTTCTCGGCATCGACTACAAGCACTACGAGTTCGACAGCGAGCAGCACAATTGTAACCGGGCTGTGGTCGGCTGCACCGTGGTGGACCTCCGTAATGTCTCGGCGAAGGTCGATTCGGTGATGGGGCGAGTGAGCTTCAAGTTCAATCCGTAGTCGACCGGACCGGTCGTCGCCAAGCACTGAGAAGCCAAGTACTAAGGATCACGACCTGCTTTAAAAAGCCCCGGCGTGCCCGGGGCTTTTCGTTGCGGAAGTGCTTCAGTGTGACGTCGGTGCTATCCCATGACCGAGAAACCACCGTCGATCGGGATCGCGGTGCCGGTGGTGAAGTCGGACGCGGGCGAAGACAGAAACACCGCAATGCCAGCGAAATCGTCGATCACGCCCCAGCGCGCTGCCGGGGTGCGCGCCAGCACCTTGTCGTGCAGCCCGTCGATCTGCGCGCGGGCGCCTCTGGTGAGATCGGTATCGATCCAGCCCGGCAGCACCGCGTTGACCTGGATGTTGTCAGGAGCCCACGCCACGGCGCAGGCGCGCGTGAACTGCACGATGCCGCCCTTGCTTGCCGCGTAAGCCGACGCAAAGCTGGCGCCGAAGATCGACATCATCGAACCGATATTGATGACCTTGCCGCCGCCGGCTTGCTTCATCGCAGGGTAGACCGCCTGCGAGACCAGGAAGGCGCTGGTGAGGTTGGTCTGGATCACGCTGTTCCACTCGGCGAGATCGAGCACGTGCGGCGGTTTGCGGATGCTGATGCCGGCATTGTTGACGAGGATGTCGATCCGGCCGAGTTCGCCGGCGACGCGCGCGGCCATCGCATCGACCGCCGCCTTGTCGGTGACATCTGCGACCACCGAAATGGCCTTGGCGCCGCTGCGCGCGAGCTCGGCGGCTGCGGCAACCGATTTGGCTTCATTGCGCCCGACGACCGCAATCGCTGCACCGGCGTCCGCCAGACCGCGGGCCATGCCGAGCCCGATGCCGCCATTGCCGCCGGTGACGATGGCGACCTTGCCGCTGAGATCGAAAAGTTTTGTTTTCATTGTTGTTGTCCCATTGTTGTTGTCGACAGAGCCGCGATCAGCTCTTGCCTTGCCAGATCAGGATCAGGCCGACGGCGCCGAGCACGGCACCATAGCCCGCCCATTGCAGCTGGTTGATCATGAAGCTCGATTGCGGCCAGGTGATCGCGCCGGTGCCTTGGCCGATCCAGAGCAGGCCGACGGCGAGCGCCAGAAAGCCAACGATCAAGAGCAATCTGGCCATGAATACTCCCCGCTGCCGCTTTCGAACGGCGTGACCGGCGCCCCGGGAAACCATTGCCGGATCGGCCGTAGCTTTCGATCGAATACAATGCAGGCGGCTTCGGCAAGGGCGGAGATGATCAGGGGATTGGTGATCGGGGGGCAAGTGCGCCGCGCCTACCTGCGACTAGAGACGGCCACTGCAGGGGGCAGCAGCAGTATCGGTGCGGCAACGGATTGACGCTAGCAGGCAACAAAAAAGCCCCGGACGATGCCGGGGCTTTTGAGTTGATCAATCGGGAGAGATCAGTACCGCGTAGCTGGGGCACCCCAGTTGAAGCGGTAGACCAGCGAAGTGCTGATGGTCTGCACCCACGGCTCGTGGGTCACTGCCCCGCCGGTGAGCGCTGCTGATCCAGGAACGAACACGTTAGTGGGTGCGAACCGCGTGGGGATCGTGGCCCGGTCGTAGTATGCGCTACGATATTCGGTTTTCATGAACCAGCCGGGGGCAGAGATACCGAAAATGTCGAGGTTGTTTTCGACACCGCCGCCAATAAACCAGCCATGTCGATCAAAAGAACCTGTGGTCGTTTGGGCGGCGAAAGACCCTGCGATGCCGCCAGCAGCCACAGGAAATTGCGTAGTGCCCGACCATTCAGAACCCGAGTAACCAGCATTGACGTAGGAAAGCACGTTCGGCGCAACCAAGTAACCCAACCGCGCGCCAGCTGCGTAGCTGGTCCGGAGCTTCAGGGTGCCTTCGGTGCCGAAAAGAGGATCGGCCAAGGAACCTTCCAATTCGCCAAACTGAGCGTCGCCGAAAATACCGGCCACCCACTTGCCTGCGAACTGCACGTCATAACCGCCGCCGACAGTTCCGAACCATCCGGAACCGCCATGGCGCACATCACGGGTGAGCGCGGTACCGGCTGGTCCGAAAGCTCCCAGAGGTCCAACCACGCCGGTGCTCACTGCATTGCTGTCAGCAGACCACAGGCCGCCGCCGCCGCCGCCGAAGATGTAGAAACCGGTCCAGTTGTAGATCGGAGCCAGGGGGGGCGGAGCCTTGGTGTACGGACGGGCCCCGAGGTCAGCGGCCGAGGCCGATCCGGTCATTGCCGCTACCGCAGCCAGAGCGATCGCTAATTTCTTCATTGTCCAAACCCTCAATCTTAAGCGTCGTAACCGACCGCCCAAATGGTGCGCTTGCACCGATTCCTGAAACCCAGTGTCAGGACTATACGCAGTTCCACCCAAAATGCTGTTGCGGGGACAACACACCCGCCCGAAAACGATTTGAGGGAAAGCGCCTGAAAAATGGGCAAGATCAGGCGCGCACGGGGTCAAATAGGCCGAAAACGGCCCGCAATCGGACAAACGACGTGCCGTCGCCGAGGTCGCCCCGGAGGTCAGACGTCCAGCAGATCCTCGCTGGCAAACTCCGCCTTGTCGGTGATGAAGGCGAATCGGGCCTCGGCTTTGGTGCCCATCAGCCGCTCGACCGAATCGGCGGTGCCTTCGCGGTCGTCGGCCAGCAGGACCACGCGCAGCAGGGTGCGCTTGGCCGGGTCCATCGTGGTTTCCTTGAGCTGCGCCGGCATCATCTCGCCAAGCCCTTTGAAGCGGCCGACATCGACCTTGGCATTGGCGTTGAATTCGCTTTTGAGCAGCGCGTCCTTGTGGGCGTCGTCGCGGGCGTAGACCGTCTTGGCGCCGTGGGTGAGCCGATAGAGCGGCGGCACCGCGAGATAGAGGTGGCCCTCGTCGATCAGCCGCGGCGTCTGCCGGTAGAAGAAGGTGATCAGCAGCGAGGCGATATGGGCGCCGTCGACGTCGGCGTCGGTCATGATGATGATGCGGGAATACCGCAGGTCTTCCTCGCGGTAATGCGCGAGCGTGCCGCAGCCGATCGCTTGCATCAGGTCGGAGAGCTGGGCGTTGGCGGTGAGCTTGTCCTTGCCGGCGGAGGCGACGTTGAGGATTTTTCCGCGCAAGGGCAGCACGGCCTGGGTCTTGCGGTCGCGCGCCTGCTTGGCGCTGCCGCCGGCCGAGTCGCCCTCGACGATAAACAGCTCGGAGCCTTCGGTCGCGGTGTTGGTGCAGTCGGAAAGCTTGCCGGGCAGGCGCAGCTTCTTCACCGCGGTCTTGCGCGACGTTTCCTTCTCGGCGCGGCGACGCAGCCGCTCGTCGGCGCGCTCGACGACAAAATCCAGCAGCTTGTTGGCCTGCAGCGGATTGCCCGACAGCCAATGGTCGAACGGGTCCTTGATCGCCTGCTCGACGATCTTCTGGGCCTCGGCGGTGGCGAGGCGATCCTTGGTCTGGCCCTGGAATTCCGGTTCGCGCACGAACACCGAGAGCATCACGGCCGCGCCCACCATGACGTCTTCCGAGGTGATCGGTGCGGCGCGCTTGCCCTGGCCGATGCGCTCGGCGTGGTCTTTCAGGCCGCGCAGCATCGCGCTTCGCATGCCGGATTCGTGGGTGCCGCCGTCGGGCGTCGGCACGGTGTTGCAATAGGAGGAGAGGAAGCCGTCGGCGTCCGCCGTCCAGGCCACCGCCCATTCGCAGGCGCCGTGGGCGCCGTTGCGCCCCGATTTGCCGGAGAAGATATCCGGATGCACCAGCGTGTCGGCATGGATCGCGGCGCCGAGATAATCCTTCAATCCTCCGGGGAAATGGAATTCGTCCTCGGCCGGCACCTCTTCGATGCCGCGCAGCAGTTCCGGATCGCAGCGCCAGCGAATCTTCACGCCGCCGAACAGGTAGGCCTTCGAGCGCGCCATCTTGAACAAGCGTTGCGGCCTGAAGGCGGCCTTGGCGCCGAAAATCTCGGTGTCGGGCTTGAAGCGGATGGTGGTGCCTCGGCGGTTGTTGATCTTGCCGAGTTCCTGCAGCTTGCCCTTGGGATGACCACGCTCGAAGGTCATCTTGTAGAGCTTTTGTTCGCGCGCGACCTCGACCTCGAGGAGCGAGGAGAGGGCGTTGACGACGGAGACGCCGACGCCGTGCAGGCCGCCCGAGGTCTCGTAGACCTTGGAGTCGAACTTGCCGCCGGAATGCAGCGTACACATGATGACTTCGAGCGCGGACTTCTTCGGAAACTTCGGATGCGGATCGACCGGAATGCCGCGGCCATTGTCGGTCACAGTCAGGAATCCGTCCGCGCTCAGCGTAACCTCGATAAACGAGGCATGCCCGGCTAGCGCCTCGTCCATGGAGTTGTCGATGACTTCGGCGAACAGGTGGTGCAGCGCCTTTTCATCGGTACCGCCGATATACATGCCGGGCCGGCGGCGGACCGGCTCAAGCCCTTCCAGCACCTCGATATCCGCTGCGGTATAGCCGGCTTCGGCGCTGCTGGATTTGGCGGCGACCTTCAGCGAGGCGCGGCCCTTCGGTTCGTCGGCTCCGAACAAGTCGTTGGCGGTTTTGCTTTTAGCAGATGTTTTCAATGGTTTGGGCATGGTTCTTCATGTGATGCGCGCAACTTGGCGCCGCGAATCGGTCTGTCTGACTATGCCACGGATGGGCTTAAAAAGTGACGGCCGGGGCCAAGGCAGAGCGCTTCTGTCGGGCGCAGCAATGACTGGAACTTTCACGGTTAACAATATCTAAACGCAGGTGAGGCGCCGGCTTGCTTTCAGCCCAAGGTTGCGTGAAGGTCGCTACGGGCTTGGGGAAAATAATCAATGATGAGGCTGGTTTTGGCGGCGGCAATCGCGCTGCCCTGTGTTGGCTGCGCGTCGGTAACGCGTGGAACGACAGAGAATATTTCCATCTCGAGCACGCCGGCAGGCGCGACCGCCGAGATATCGGGACTGGATGTTCCCACCGCCTGCGTGACGCCGTGCGTGGTCCAGGCCAAACGCAGCGCCGACATCATCGTGACAGTGAACAAAGAGGGGTATGAACCGCAAATCATTCCTCTCACCAAGGAGGTTCCCGCCACCGGCGCGGCAGGCTTCGCCGGCAACGTTCTGCTTGGCGGGGTGGTCGGCATGGGGGTGGATGCCGTTACCGGCGCGGCGCTGGATCACAAGCCAAACCCGGTCATCGTGACCCTGCAGCCGCTCTCGCCGGCACAACCCCGTCCCGCAAAGCCGCGACCGCCGAGGCGGCCGCCGCCGCCGCAGAGCTAGGCTCTGGTCGCTCCGGCCATTGATACCTGGTAGATGATCGCCGCGAACCGCGCCTTTACCGATTTTGTGGGGAAATTCCCCGTTTTGGGTAGGGAAAGCGGGCGGGGGGCGCGAGCGGGCGTTGAAATCACGCCCAGTGTCCGCCTTTGTGACTTGAAGTCACGCAACGGGCTGGCGTACCTGTTCCAAGGCCATGGGCCCGCGGGTTTGATTCAATGGCCGGATTTGGGGCTGGAAGGCGTTTAAGGGATGCAAGATTTTGCGCGCGCCCTGGCTGATTTCGTGCGCGATCATCAGGCCTGGGCAGCACCGATTGTGCTGCTGCTGGCGTTCGGCGAATCGCTGGCGTTCGTTTCACTGGTCGTTCCGGCCTGGGGGGCTCTGGTCGCGATCGGCGCCCTGATGGGCGTCAGCGGCATCAACTTCTGGCCGATCTGGATCGCCGGCGGCATTGGGGCGGGGCTCGGCGACTGGGTCTCCTACTGGGTCGGCTTCAAATACAAGGAGCAGGTGGCCCAGATCTGGCCGCTGTCGCGCTATCCGGAAATCCTGCCGCGCGGCGAGGCTTTCGTGAAAAAGTGGGGCGTGCCCTCGATTTTCATCGGGCGGTTCTTCGGACCGTTGCGGGCGTCGGTGCCGCTCGCCGCCGGCATTTTCGAGATGCCCTATTGGCCATTCCAGATCGCCAATTTCGTCTCCGCGCTGGTCTGGTCGGCAGCGTTGTTGCTGTTTGGCGACGTGATCGCTCACATTATCGAATGGGTGTGGCGGTTGTTGTGAACGCAGACGCTCGCGCTGCCGGAATAAGCCGGCGGGGGCAGGGGTTAGCTCTCATGATGGGGAACACCGGGCTTGCCTGCCGTCGCACCGCCGTCATCGCGTTAGCATTGAAACGCTGATAGAAGCGGCGGCAACCAGGGCCGAGAATCACACGGACACGTCAACAAAGCGGAAATCCCGCGAACCGCATTCATCGTCTCACTGGGAGGACATCACATGGATTTGACACGACGTCACGCACTCGCTGGAGCTGCGGCTCTCGCTGCTTCGCCTCTGTTACCCAGCATGCCGGCCAAGGCGGCCGCGCCGGTCGCCGAGAAGCAAGCGCCGAGTTTCTATCGTTACAAGGTCGGCGACGCCCAGGTGAACGTCATCTCCGACGGCGTCAACAACTTCGCGCTGGGCGACACATTCGTGCTCAACGTCAAGAAGGACGAAGTCAACGCCGCGCTCGAAAAGGCGTTCATGCCGAAAGACAAGATCAGCATCCAGTTCGCGCCGCTCGTGATCAATACCGGCGGCAAGCTTGTCGTCATCGACACCGGCAACGGCCCGGGCGCTTTCGCCTCGAGCAAGGGCAATGTCGGACAGTTCGCCAGCAACATGGTCGCCGCCGGGCTCGACCCCAAGGCCGTCGACATGGTGGTAATCTCGCACTTCCACGGCGACCACATCAACGGCCTCTTGACCGCGGACAACGTGCTGGCATTCCCGAATGCCGAGGTGCTGGTGCCGGCCGCCGAGTGGAAATACTTCATGGACGACGGCGAGATGGGCAAGCAGACCACGGAGCGCATGAAGGGCGTGTTCGCCAACGCGCGCCGCGTGTTTGACGCCGGGCTGAAGAAGAAGGTCACGCCTTACGAAATGGGCAAGGACGTCGCCCCCGGGCTGCAGGCGATGGCTACCCACGGTCACACGCCGGGCCACACCTCGTATGTCCTGTCGTCCGGTTCGGACAAGGTCTTCATCCAGTCCGACGTCACCAACCTGCCGGCGCTGTTCGTCACCAATCCGGGCTGGCACCTGATGTTCGATCAGGACCCGGCCATGGCAGAAGCCACCCGCCGCAAGGTCTACGACATGCTGGTTGCCGACAAGATGCGGGTCCAGGGCTTCCATTATCCGTTCCCGGCCAATGGCTTTGTCGAAAAGGACGGAACTGGATACCGGCTGGTGCCGGCGCCGTGGAATCCGGTGATCTAGCTCGTCTGCTGACCGTTGACCAAAGGCCGCCCTGGGGCGGCCTTTGTGTTTTGGCTTGACCCTGAAACCGGGCGGCCTTATAGCCCCGCCATGATCAACGCTTCGACCAGCCTCATCGCCCGCCGCCGCCGCATTCTCGCGGTACGGGCGGTTGTCTGCGTTTAAGATCATCGCCTCTGCCGCCGGATACGATCCGCGGCTCTTTCCCTTCAAGACACGCGGTTTGATCTGGCGGCTCCTACGTCAAGCAGGAGTTTGAAATGTATACGCCGCCTCCGTTCAAGCCCGACCGTGCCGCCAGCCTGGCGTTTGCGGAAGCGCGCGGCTTTGGCCTCGTCTGCGCGTGGGATGGCGCCAAGCCGATTGCCTCGCCGCTGCCGTTCTATCTCGGCTTTGCCGATGACGGGACGCCGCGCGCGCTGTTTCATGTTGCCCGTCATAATCCACTGGTAAAGCTCGCCGGCGGGACCTCGTCCTGGCTGCTGGCCGTCAACGGCGCGGATGCCTATGTATCGCCCGACTGGTACGTCTCGCCCGATCAAGTGCCGACCTGGCTCTACCAGGCCGTGCACCTGACAGGCACGGTACGGGCACTGTCCGACGACGAACTGGCCGAGCAGATCGATACGCTCAGCGCCAAGTTCGAAAACAGGCTGTTGCCGAAGAAGCCCTGGTTGTCGTCGAAGATGACGGCCGGGCGGCTGGACGCAATGAAGAAGGCGATCGTGGGTCTGGTGATGACGGTTGAGGAAATCGAGGGCAGCTTCAAATTGAACCAGCACAAATCCGACGCGGACTACTCAGCCATCAGCAATGCGCTGGCGTCACAGGGTGACGCTGATGCAGCCGGGATCGCAGGACTGATGCGCGAGGCGCGCCCGCAAGCCTTCATGACCGACATTACCGACACAGCAGCAGCGAACGAAACGACGACGCTTGAAAGGAACGCGCCATGACCCTGACCGATATCAAGCCGCACACGACCGGCGACACCAGGAAGCCCACCATCTTTGTCGATGGCGCGTCCGGAACGACGGGCCTTGGCATTCAGGAGCGGCTGCGCCTGCAGGGCGACGTCGCGCTCAAGAGCATTGCCGAGGACAAGCGCAAGGACGCCGGAGCCAAGCGGGCGCTGATGGAGGAGGTGGATCTCGTGATCCTCTGCCTGCCGGACGATGCGGCGAAGGAAACCGTGGCGTTGATCGACGGCATGGGCGCCAAGGGACCCAAGGTGCTCGACGCCTCGACGGCGTTTCGCGTCGCGCCCGACTGGACCTATGGTTTTGCGGAACTCGCGCCTGACCAGGCCGACAAGATCAAGGCGGCACGGAAGGTCTCGAACCCGGGCTGCTATCCAACAGGCGGGATCGCCCTGCTGCGCCCGCTCGTGGACGCGGGACTGCTGCCGTCGGACTATCCCGTCACCATCAATGCGGTCAGCGGTTATTCCGGCGGCGGCAAGTCGATGATCGAAAGTTTCGAAGGCGGCACCGCGCCGTCCTTTGAACTCTATGGTCTCGGCTTCGAGCACAAGCATCTGCCGGAGACGCAGCTGTACTCACGGCTCACGCGGCGGCCGATATTCGTTCCGTCGGTCGGCAACTACCGGCAGGGCATGCTGGTGTCGGTGCCGTTGCATCTCGACGCGCTCCCGGCCAAGCCCGATGGCGCGGCACTCCATGCCGCGCTGGCCAAGCGCTACGCCGGCAGCAAATATGTTTCCGTGATGCCGCTCGAATACGCGACGTCAAAAACCGGACGGCTGGAACCCGAAGCGCTCAACGAGACCAACAAGCTCGAGCTCTACGTGTTTGCAAGCCAGCAGCATCCCCATGCCGTTCTGGTCGCGCGTCTCGACAATCTCGGCAAGGGCGCCTCCGGAGCCGCCGTGCAGAACATGCGGCTGATGCTGGGGTTGGCCGACAGCTAGGCCCAAAGCGCCTTACGCTCACGCCGGCATCACGCTATCAGCGCGATGCCGGCGCTGCCGCCCGTTCGGCCGTCGGGGCTTGCGAGCGCATCCCAGAACCGCAGAATCCATAGTTGCGTCCGGCGAAGGCAGGTCTAGTGTTTTTGCTGCAACACGCGGCTGATGCTGGGCCTCGCCGATTGCGAGAGGGATTCGTGGACGAGGCGACGCTTCAATTCTACCGCGGCCATGCCGAGGCTTACGCGGCGCGCGAGATCACCTCGCGTCGGGCAAGGCTGGAGGCGTTCCTTGCGCTGCTTCCACCTGGCACTGCCATTCTCGAACTCGGATGCGGCGCCGGCGGCGACACCGCGGAAATGCTGGCGCGGGGCTTCGACGTGTCGCCGACCGACGGATCGCCGGAAATGGCTGAGGTGGCGTCGCGCCGTCTTGGCCGCCCGGTCGGGACGCTGCTGTTTCATGACATCGACGCAGTCGGGACCTATGACGGCGTGTGGGCCAACGCCTGCCTGCTGCACGTTCCGCGCGATGACCTGGCGCAGGTGCTGTCGCTGATCTGGCGCGCGCTGAAACCCGGCGGCGCTTTCTTTGCCAGCTTCAAGACCGGTGACGCCGAAGGCCGCGACACGCTAGGCCGCTACTACAATTACCCGTCGCCTGATTGGCTGCGCGAAACCTACGCCAGCGCGGGCAACTGGAATTCGCTTGAAATCGAGACCGGCGAGGTCATCGGCTTCGACAACCAGTGGGCCCCGATGCTGTTTGTCGTGGCCCGGAAAAGCCTCTGATCTGATGATCCCCGAGTCCGGCAAGTCAATGTTCCGCGTCCTGGTCGTTCTCGCGATTACGCAGGTCATCGGATGGGGCACGATCGGACTGCTTGCGGTCGTCGGCGGGCAGGTCGCCGCCGATCTTCACATGGACATCTCAGCGGTGTTTGCCGGCAACTCGATCTTCTATGTCCTGATGGGTCTGTGCGCTCCTGTCCTGGCAAAGCCGTTCACGCAATTTGGTGCCCGCCGGGTGATGATTGCAGGCACCGTCATCGGTGCGCCGGGCTTCGTTTTGCTGTCGTTCGCGCAGGGCCCGATACAGTTTTTCGCGGCGTGGGTGATCCTCGGCGCGGCCGGCAGCGCCACGCTGGCCACCGCCGCCTACATCTTGCTCAACGAGATCGCCGGGCGTGATGCGAAGCGTGGCATCGGCGCCATGATGCTGGTGACCGGGCTTTCCAGCAGTGTTTTTTGGCCTACCACGTCGTTTCTGTCAGAAGTTGTGGGCTGGCGCGGAACCTGTCTGGTCTATTGCGGCATGCTGCTGCTGTTGTGCCTGCCGCTGTATTATTTCGGATTACCGCGTCGACCCGAACGGGCCGGTGAAGCTGTCGCCACAGCGTTGCCGGCGAGCGCGTCGCCGATCGTGTTGAAAAGCACCTTCTACCTGATCCTGGTGGCTCTCGCGTTCAATGCGTTCGTTTCCTTCGGATTCAGCGCGGTCATGATCGAGCTTCTGAAAGCGGAGGGCCTGTCGCCGGCGACGGCCGTTACCTTCGGCTCGATGCTTGGCGTGATCCAGGTCAGCGCGCGGGGACTCGATTTCCTTGGTGGCGGGCGGTGGGACGGGATCACGACGGCACTGTTTGCCGGCTCGGCCATTCCCGTGGCGATGTTGTTTCTGATGGTCGGCGGCGGATCGCATTGGGCGATCGCGGCCTTCATTCTGCTGTACGGCATGGGCAGCGGCGCGTTCGCGGTCGCCCGTGCGACCATACCGCTGGTGTTCTACGACCAGGCCGAATTCGCCAAGGCGACCTCGCGGCTGGCGTTGCCGCTAAATATCATTTCCGCAGCTTCGCCCCCGCTTCTCGTCGGCCTGCTGACGAATGTCGGCAGCAACGCGCTGCTTGGCGTTGCCATGGCATGTTCGTGCGGGGCGCTCCTGATCCTGCTTCGGCTCAGGAAGCTTCGCCCGGCGATCGCTGCAATTGCCGCGGGTTGATGGAGATGCGGGGGGCCGGCGCTCAAAGCACCTGGAAAATCGCCAGCGCCAGCACGGCCTGCGCGAGGAAGCCGACGGTGAAGGCGAGCGTCCGGAACACCGGCAGGCCCAGCGTGTAGACGATCAGATGCGCGACGCGGGACCAGAAATAGACCATGCAGGCCATCACGGTCCATTTGGTGGAATAGTCGGCCAGGTTGAGGATCAGCACCAGGGGGGCGAAGATGATGAGGTTCTCGACCGCGTTGTCATGCGCGAACATCAGCCGGTTGGCCCATTCCGAATGCGGCTTGTCGTTGCGCGAGGGATTGGCCATGGCGCCGGAAAGGCCGCGGATCTGACAGCGGTTGATGATGTAGGGGACCCACAGCAGGCCGGTCAAAATCACCGTCAGCGCAAGCCAGAACAATTCACGCGTCATGGTTTCCCCCTCATTCGATTTTCGAATCCCGATACGGGATATCAGCTTATAGCCAACCCCGCGGGCTTGCGCTACGCGCGGACCCGAACGTAGCTGCCGGGCGCATCCTCGATCGGCGGCATCGCCTCGGAGCCGACCGCGCGCGCGGGCACCACCTCGGCGTCGAGGCCCTCCAGCCATTGACGCCAGTCCGGCCACCACGATCCCTTGTGCTCGGTGGCGTTTTTGAGCCACTCGGCCAGCGTGACGTCCTTGATGTTGTCGTTGGTCCAGTACTGATATTTTCCAGACACCGGCGGATTGACCACGCCGGCGATGTGGCCGGATCCGGACAGCACGTATTTGACCGGCCCGCCGAAGAACTGCGAGCCGTACAGCACCGAATCCGCGGGCGCGATGTGATCTTCGCGCGTCGCCAGATTATAAACCGGCACCTTCACCTTCGAGAGGTCGAGCAGCGTGTTATCAAGCACCATGCTGCCGGTGGACAGCCGGTTCTCCAGGTAGCAATTGCGCAAGTAGAAGGAATGGTTGGCTGCCGGCATTCGCGTCGCGTCCGAATTCCAGTGCAGCAGGTCGAAGGAGGAGGGCGGTTGTCCCTTCAGGTAATTGCTGACGACGTAGGACCAGATCAGGTCGTTCGAGCGCAGCATGTTGAAGGCCATCGCCATCTTGCTGCCTTCGAGCACGCCGGCTTCCTGCATGTCGCGCTCGAGCGCCGAGATCTGGCCTTCGTCGACGAACACAAGTAGATCGCCGGCATGGGTGAAGTCGACCTGGGCCGCAAAGAACGTCGCCGAGGTGACGCGCACGCGGCGCTTTTCGGCGAGCCACGCCAGCGTCGAGGCGAGCAGGGTGCCCCCGACACAATAGCCCGCGGTATGAACCTTCATCTCGCCCGTGACCTTTTCGATGACGTCCATCGCGGTCAGCGGTCCCTGCCTCATGTAGTCGTCAAACGTCTTCTTGCCGAGTTCCTTGTCCGGATTGACCCAGGAGATCACGAACACGGTGATGCCCTGATCGACGCACCATTTGATGTAGGATTTTTCCGGCTTGAGATCGAGGATGTAGAATTTGTTGATCCAGGGCGGCACGATCAGCAGCGGCGTGCGCAGCACGGTCTCCGTGGTGGGCGTGTACTGGATCAGCTGCATCAGTTCGTTCTGGAAGATCACCTTGCCCGGCGTCGTCGCCATGTTGACGCCGACCACGAGGTTGGTGGGATCGGACTGGCGGATGCGCAGCGTGCCGCGGCCGGCTTCGATGTCCTCGGCCAGCATCTTCATGCCGCGCACCAGATTGTCGCCGTTCGACGCCAGCGTCTCGCGCAGCACTTCCGGATTGGTGAAGACGAAATTCGACGGCGAGATCGCATTGCTGATCTGCTGGACGTAGAATTCGGCCTTCTTGCGCGTGTGCGGATCGATGCCTTCGGCGTTCTTCACCAGTTCCTGCGCCCATTGCGTGGTGAGCAGGTAAAGCTGCATCACGAAGTCGAAGAACTTGTTGGTCTTCCACTCCGGATCCTTGAATCGCTTGTCGCGCGGCGACGGCTCGATCGCGGGCGGGGCCTCTTCGCCGGCCATGCGGCGCACCGTCGAGCCCCAGAGATCGAGATAGGCTTTGGCCATCTTGACCTGCAGATCGGACGCCCGCTCTTTGTCCGAAAGCCAGTATTCGGCGACCGTGCTGAAGGTCTTGATCACCTCGGCGATCTCATTCGGCGGTTTGTCCTTCAGCTCACCGTTTTCGCGCGGCTTCAGGTAGGCCGCGAGCGCCTGGCCACTGCTCTCCATGGCCCTGGCGATGTTCATGGCGAAGGCTTCAGCGTTGAACGATTTCGCAGCGTGGATTTCGGTGTTAACGTCGGTCATGTCAGGGACACTATAACTTCATTTCGAGTTCGTCACCGCGCCTGACGGCGGCGGTAGGTTTGGGTTAATCCTGTTGCACTGCGATAAAATTTCTCCGTTCGGACACATTGAAGCCGCACCGCTTGAGTTACCTGTTCTGGCTTTAATCGTTTCGGGCGACAATGGTTTGAAGGGTTGCGGAGAATTTGACGCAGCTCGACGACCCGGCGCGCTGCAAGGCGCATACCAACAGCTCTTGCCAACGCGCGCTGTGCAAACGATCTAAGGCAACGGGACAGGTATTGGGGACTTCCGGACGGATGCCGGTGAATCGGATGATAAGGCTATGGTCGATGGCCGCGCTGTTCGCAACCGCGCTCGCGGTCAGCGGCTGCTCGACTTCGATCGCGGATTTGCCAGGTGTCGGCGTGCCGGGCGAGGCGCCCGCGCGTCCGAAGGAAGCCGGGGGCTACCTGCCGGTCCACGACCTGCCGCCGGAGCGCGACGAGGCGGTCATCAAGCCGGCGGAGCAGGCCAAGATCGAGGCCGAACTGCGTGCCGCGCGGGATCGTCAGGCGGCCGCGGCCGCAGCAAATCCTGCCGCCAAATAAGCTGTCTGTTTTTTAAGCGTTTCGTGACGCGATCCGGCTACCGCCCCCAAATGAAGTCCCCGGCAGGCTTTCGCTTGAAAACGCTATAGTCTCTGGCGCTGCGGGACGCCCGTGCTAAAAGAGCCTTAATTCAACCGCATCACGGTCCGGCACTCAGGATACTGCGCCTGAATTCGCTCTAAATCATTGATTGAGCGCGAGTTTTGGACGGAGCCGAATTCGGCTTCGAAAACCGCAGATTCTACCGATTCTGTCCCGCTGGTCGTCGGAGCAAGGGTCCCATGGAAGATTTCTACCGCATCCGCCGTCTGCCGCCTTACGTGTTCGAACAGGTCAACCGGGCCAAGGCGGCCGCGCGGAACGCGGGTGCCGACATCATCGACCTCGGCATGGGCAACCCGGATTTGCCGACGCCGGCCCATGTGATCGAGAAGCTGAAGGATACGCTGGGCAAGCCGCGGACCGACCGTTATTCGGCCTCGCGCGGTATTACCGGGCTCCGCAAGGCGCAGGCCGGCTATTACGCGCGCCGGTTCGGCGTCAAGCTCAACCCGGAAACCCAGGTCGTCGCGACCCTGGGCTCCAAGGAAGGCTTTGCCAATGTGGCGCAGGCGATCACCGCGCCCGGCGATGTCGTGCTGTGCCCCAATCCGAGCTATCCCATTCACGCCTTCGGCTTCCTGATGGCGGGCGGCGTGATCCGCTCGGTACCGTCGGAGCCGACGCCGCAATTCTTCGAAGCGGTGGAGCGCGCGATCATCCATTCGATCCCGAAGCCGATCGCGCTGATCGTCTGCTATCCGTCCAATCCGACCGCCTATGTCGCCGACCTCGATTTCTACAAGGATCTGGTGGCGTTCGCGAAGAAGCACGAGATCTTCATCCTGTCGGATCTGGCCTACGCCGAAGTCTATTTCGACGACAAGAACCCGCCGCCCTCGGTGTTGCAGGTTCCCGGCGCGATCGACGTCACCGTCGAATTCACCTCGATGTCGAAGACGTTTTCGATGGCGGGCTGGCGCATGGGCTTTGCCGTCGGCAATGAGCGGATCATCGCCGCGCTGGCGCGGGTGAAATCCTATCTCGATTACGGCGCGTTCACGCCGGTCCAGGTCGCGGCCACCGCCGCCTTGAATGGCCCGGATGATTGCATTCGCGAAATGCGCGACACCTACCGCAAGCGCCGCGACGCGCTGGTGGAAAGTTTTGGCCGCGCGGGATGGGATATTCCGCCGCCGGCCGCCTCGATGTTCGCCTGGGCGCCGCTGCCGAAAGCCTTTGAGGGCGTCGGCAGCATGCAGTTCGCCACCCTGATGGTGGAGAAATCGGGCGTGGTGGTGTCGCCCGGGGTTGCCTTCGGCGAGCACGGCGAGGGCTATGTCCGCATCGCCATGGTGGAAAACGAGCAGCGTATTCGCCAGGCCGCGCGCGGCGTGCGGCGCTTCCTTGAAAGCGGCATTGAAACGTTGCACAACGTGGTTCCTCTCGCCAACCGGCGGTAGGCATGATCCCGAAAAGCGGACTTCCGGTTTTCGGAACCAGATCGTGCTTGGTTAGCTCTCTTCGGCAGGTTTTTTGGTCATGGTCGCACCCCTGAAAGTGGGCATCGCGGGGCTCGGCACTGTTGGCGCCGAAGTCGTCCGCCTCATCGAAGCACAGGCGCGCACCCTATCGGCGCGCAGTGGACGCGGCGTGAAGGTCGTCGCCGTCACCGCGCGCTCCAAGGTGAAGAAGCGCAAGCTCGATCTGCGCGGCATCGAATGGGTCAAAAGCCCGCTGGCGCTGGCCAATCACCCCGGCATCGATTGCTTCGTCGAACTGATGGGCGGTTCCGGCGATCCGGCGCTGTCGGCGATCGAAGCCGCGCTCAAATCAGGCAAGTCGGTGGTGACCGCCAACAAGGCGCTGATCGCCAAGCACGGCGTGCGGCTGGCGAAGGCCGCCGAGAAGCATGGCGGCGCGCTGAACTACGAGGCGGCGGTGGGGGCTGCGATCCCCGTCATCAAGACCCTGCGCGAGGGGCTGGCCGGCACGTCAGTCAATCGCGTCTATGGCATCCTCAACGGCACCTGCAATTACATCCTGACCCGGATGGAGCAGGAGGGCCTGTCGTTTGCCGAATGCCTGAAGGACGCGCAGCGGCTCGGCTATGCCGAGGCCAATCCGTCGTTCGACGTCGACGGCCACGACACCGCCCAAAAGCTTGCGATCCTGGCCAGCCTCGCGTTCGGCACGAAGGTTGCACAGAGCGCGGTGTACGTCGAAGGAATCTCCTCGATCGCGCCGGAAGATCTGCGCGCCGCTGAGGAACTCGGCTATCGGGTCAAATTGCTTGGGGTCGCGGTGCGGACGGCGAAGGGTATCGAACAGCGCGTGCATCCGACCATGGTGCCGAAATCCTCCTCAATTGCGCAAGTCATGGGCGTCACCAACGCCGTCACCATCGACGGCGAGGGCATTCCGCCGATCACGCTGGTCGGCCCGGGCGCCGGAGGTGCGGCTACCGCGTCCGCCGTCGTTGCCGACATCGCCGATGTCGCGCGCGGGATTCGCGCCACGCCGTTCGGACGCCCGGTGGAGCGCCTGCGCGCGACCACAAAAGCGCCGATGGAACGCCATGAGGGCGGCTATTATATCCGCCTGATGGCGCGCGACCTCGCTGGAACCGCTGCCACCATCGCGACCCGTCTGGCGGAACAGAAGATATCGCTGGAATCGATCGTACAGCGTCATCCCGACGGCGTTGACGCCAACGGATCGACCAAGAAAACGTCACCGGTTCCGGTTATTCTGATTACGTATGCAACGTCGGAAGATGCGGTCTATCGTGCGCTGGAAGCGGTGCAGCGCGACAAGGTGATCAGCGGCCGGCCGCAGGTGATAAGGATCGAGAAGAACTAGCGCGCAATCCCCCGGGTCGCGCACACGCGCGATCCCCAGATTGTACGCCACAAGAAACTGATATGCGGACCGAATGGTGCGCTGTGAAGACTCAAAGGAGTGCTTGGTATGTCGACCCATATTTCCGTTCCGCCGCAGCTGTTGCTCGAGCGCATTCTCACGCTTGAAATCGTGCGGGTAACGGAACGCGCTGCGGTTTCGGCCGCGCGTTTGCGCGGCCACGGCCAGGAAAAGGCGGCCGACCAGGCTGCGGTCGACGCGATGCGGCGCGAACTCAACAAGCTGCCGATCGAAGGCACCATCGTGATCGGCGAGGGCGAGCGCGACGAGGCGCCGATGCTGTTTATCGGCGAGAAGGTGGGCCTCAACGCCGGCCCGCAGGTCGATATCGCCGTCGATCCGCTCGAAGGCACCACGCTGTGCGCCAAGAACATGCCGGGCGCGATCGCGACCATGGCGATGGCCGATGGCGGCACGCTGCTGCACGCGCCCGACGTCTACATGCAAAAGCTCGCGGTCGGTCCCGGTTACGCCAAGGGCGTGGTCGAACTGGACGCTTCGCCCGCCGACAATGTGCGCCGGCTCGCCAAAGCAAAGGGCGTCGATCCCGCGGCCATCACCGTGCTGGTGCTCGATCGTCCGCGCCACGCCGACATCATTGCCGGCGTTCGCAGCACGGGCGCCGCGGTGCGGCTGATCACCGACGGCGACGTCGCCGGCGTGATCCATTGCGCCGACCCCGACAATACCGGCGTCGACATGTATATCGGCACGGGCGGTGCGCCCGAGGGCGTGCTGGCAGCAGCGGCGTTGCGCTGCATCGGCGGCCAGATGCAGTGCCGCCTGATCCTCGACTCCGAGGAAAAGCGCGAGCGCGCCCACAAGATGGGCGTCACCGACCCCAAGATGATTTATGGCATCGAGGACATGGCGCGGGGCGACTGCCTGTTCGCGGCGACCGGCGTTACCACCGGTTCCCTGCTCTCCGGCGTCAAGTTCCGCCAGGACGTCATCGAAACCGAAACCGTCGTGATGCGTTCGGTCACTGGTACTGTCCGCTACATCAAGGCCGAGCACCGGCAGCTGGACAAGTTCCACCTCGACTGAGGAACGTGCATATGGCTGGAGAAATCATCATCCGGCCGATCGGCGAAGACGAACGCGCGGCGTGGAATCCGCTGTGGGACAGCTATCTCGCCTTCTACAAGACGGCGCTGACGCAGGACGTCAGCGATCTTGCCTGGTCGCGGTTTCACGATCCGGACGAGACGATGTTTGCGCTCGGCGGCTATGTCGATGGCCGGCTCGCCGGGTTCGCGCACTACCTGTTCCATCGCTCGACCTGGGCGCCGAAGCGATACTGTTACCTCGAAGATCTGTACGTCGCGGATGACGCGCGCCGCCATGGGCTCGGGCGTGCGCTGATCGAGGCGGTGTATCAAAAGGCCGAGGCGGCGGGGGCAAGCCGGGTCTATTGGCTGACGCAATCCAGCAACGCGCAGGCGCGTGCGCTCTACGACAAGGTTGCCGACAATCTCGGATTCATCCAATACCGAAAGGTGATTTAGTCGTCGTCGTTCCGGGACGCGAAGCGAACCCGGAACCTCGAGATTCCGGGTCGCATGTTCGATGCGCCCCGGAATGACAACAACAACAAAAAAACAGGGAGCAAGCATGTCCGATATTTCCGCCGTCAAGGCCCTGGTGTTCGATGTGTTCGGCACCGTCGTCGACTGGCGCAGCAGCCTGATCGCGGATTTTACAAAGTGGTCCGAGAAGCGCGGCATCGAGGCGGACTGGACCGCGCTCGTTGACGGCTGGCGCGCGGTCTATTCGGCCTCGATGGATGAAGTGAGAAAGCATCCCGAACGCGGCTACATGATCCTCGACACGCTGCACCGGCAATCGCTGGAAAAGCTGGTCGCGCAGCTCGGCATATCGGGCCTCGACGACGCCGATTTGCATTACCTCACCATGGGCTGGCACCGCCTGCATCCCTGGCCGGACAGCGTCGCCGGCCTGACGCGGCTGAAGACAAAATACATCATCTCGCCGCTGTCCAACGGCAACGTCGCGCTCTTGACCAACATGGCGAAATTCGCCGGCCTGCCGTGGGACCTGATCATGTCGGCCGAACTGTTCGAGCACTACAAGCCCGATCCCGAAACCTATCTCGGCGCGGCAAAACTGCTGTGTCTGCCGCCGGAGCAGGTGATGATGGTCGCCGCGCATAACCAGGATTTGAAAGCCGCGCAGAAGTACGGTTTGAAAACCGCCTTCGTCGCGCGCCCGACCGAATACGGCCCCCTGCAGAAATACGATTTCGAAGCCAAGGGCGACTGGGACATCGTCGCGAAGGATTTTGGCGGCATTGCCGACAGGATGGGGTGCTGACGCCTCTCGTGTCCCGGACGCGGTGCAGCGCTTCTTCAGCGGCGCACCGCAGAGCCGGGACCTTTTTCGTCGCCATGGGCCCCGGCTTAGCAGCGCACCGCTTTAGCGCTGCGCAGCATCCGGGGCACGTGCCACCCGTCTTCTTCGTTCTTATCCCGCGTTGCTCAATATCACCCCGTACCAGCCAAGCCCCCGATACGTCTCGTACCCCGGCGTCGCGTGAAACGCGACCAGCGTGCCTGATCGGTCCTGGTAGAAACCGCTGCGCCGTCCATCCAGTGAAAGCTGCACGCGCTCGCTGAGGATGCCCTGGCCGTCGGAGGCTGCGATGACGCGGAATTGCGAATCGACCAGCAGCACGCGGGCCTTGTCGGCGGCGCCGACGCGCACGCCCTGGACGATGGCGCGGGCCTGCGCTTCCCAGTCGAAATGGATCGCCAGAATGCCGGTCGCGGCGGCGTTCGCCCTGCCACCGGCGCGCACGCTGGCGCAATAAGTGGCGACCTGGGCATGACCGAGCAGGGGCTGGGATTCGACGTCGCCTGCGACATAGTCGTCGCCGGAGCGTAAAGCCCGCGCGTCGCGAAACCATTTGGTCGACGCCACGTTCTGGCCGACGACGCCATAGCGATCCGCCCGGCCGTTGGCCAGCACGTTGCCGTCGAGGTCGCAGAGCCACAGATCCAGATACACGGTGTAGGCGCCAAGAATCACCGCGAGGCGCTCCGAGACATGGGCTACGGCCGAAGCATCGGGGGAGGCGGCGCAGTCGACGACGGCTGAATCGGTGGCCCACCAGCGCACGTCGCAGGTGCGCTCATAGAGGTTGCGGTCGATCAGTTCGATGGCGTTGAGCGACAGATCCACCATGCGCTCGCCGCGCGACCGGTCGCTCATTCGCGCGATCGAGTTCATCAGATCGCCGGTGCGGTTGGTGAGCTGGCTCTCGAGCTCCCGCGCAATGGTCTCGACCTGCTGTCCGACATTGCGGACTTCCTGGGCGACCACGGCAAAGCCGGCGCCTTGCGCGCCGGCGCGCGAGCTTTCGATCAACGCGTTCAGCGCCAGCATCTTCATCTGGTTGGTGATCTTCTGGATCGATCTGGTCTTGTCGCAGGCGACCTGGTTGACCTCGGCGGTGAGCCGCGAGATCAGCGCGGAGATGTCGGATTCATCCTTGTCGGTCGCTGAATAGGCCGCGGTTTTGGCGGTCGATCTTGCAAGCGCGACGGACATTTCGAATTTCCTCTGCCTTCGCCCCCTCGATCGATCTCCTGCAGAGCGAATCGGGATTTAGGTGGGCGCACGTTCCCTCCGTTGTCGCGAGTCTTGCCTAATAGCTGGTTTAATTTTGAGGTCCGCTTGGGTAGTTGTACGGAGGTGAATTGCACGTTGTTTGTGCAGGTCATTTTTTAGGCAGTGGCCGGGCTCCGCGGGGATGCGAAGCCCGACGGGTGTGGTCAGGGTCGCCGGCGTTGGCTCAATAGATCTTCTTCGGGACCGAGGGCGGGGAAAAGGGATTGAACGGCAGGGTGCCGTTGCCCAGCTTGCCGCCGGTCACCGCGTCCAGTTCTTTTGCGGTCAGTTCGATCGGCTTTTCGTTCGCGCGTTCCATGTTGCTTCTCCTGTTGCTGTCCCGGTGCAACATTGCATCGGTCTGATCAGGACAATGACGGCTCGGCGACGGCGGCGCTGTTCCCTCGGTGACAATCGAAGCGGCAACAGCCGGCGGGCGGATTTGGAGCCGACCTGTCCGACGCCGCTCGCAGAAGGCGCAATCCGTGCTGCGTGCTACTCCGACCAAAGCCCAATAGTGTGGCAGCTATCTTCCGCCGGATATTGCGGTAAGCTTTCACCGGAAAAACCCGCGCCCGCTGGGCAAGAATGGGTGGTCGATAATGCCTGATCCCGTCGCCTTGTTCGCCACCGTCGTTCTGCTGTTTCCGATGGGTTATTTCCTTTTGGCGGCGCCGGCCTTTCTGCTGGTGTCGCTCGACATCCCGCCGGTCACCCAGCTGTTGCGCGGCATGTTCAGTTCCTATTTCCTGATGGTGGCCATTGCCGGCGCCATCGGGACGGTCGCCGTTGGCATGACGGGCCGGCTGTTTGTCGCCCTTGCTATTGCATCGATCGCGGCTTTCGCGGTCTGGACGCGCCGCTGGTTTCTGCAGCGGTGGGATGCGCAGCTCCGAGCCAGGGACGCCGGCGACGCCGAGGCGGTACGCCGGTTGCGGCGGCTGCACTGGGGCGGCATGCTGTGCAACGCGGCAGAACTCACCGTTATCTTGATCAGCATTCCCTACGTCGTCGTCACGCCGGCTTGATCAGGGCCGCAGGGCGGTTCCGCCGTTCCATCACCCAACAAGGTTACGTAGAAGTCCGGAGCGAAGCCGGCTTCGTAGCAATCTCCCGTTAGGGAGGTTTGCGTACAATTGCGCGTTATTGATTGCATTGCTCGGAATGATTGTACGCCGTTACCTTCGCTGAACCGGAAAGACCGCAGAGGCGGCTTTCACAGGTGGCACCATGCTTGTTCATTTCGTGACGGATGAGCCTGCGAAAATTCCAGCCATCCGCGCGATGCTGGAACCGCAGTATGATGTTCAGTCCCAACTGCTGGGGGCCGCCAGCGCGAAGATCAGCTCAAGCGGCGTATTGATGATTGACGCCGATCTGCGCAAGCCAGTTCCTGTGGAACAGATCAAGCGCGTGCTGCAGGACCTGCGTAGCGCTTCGGAAAAGCTGTTTGTCGTTCAGAGCCATCTGCACCACATGGTGGCGCAGGCGTATGCACTTGGCGCGACCGCCGTGGTTTCGCGTCCAAAGGAAATCATTTCGAAACTGGAGCAAATCGACGTCGCCCAGAAAGCGGCGCAGGCCGGCATCGCCGTTGCATCCACCGAGATCACCAGTGGTGCGGCGGCCTTCGCATCCATGTTCTCGGCGATACGCGAGGGCAAACCGATAACGCTTTCGAGTGCCGAGGACGCCACATCGGAGATCATCAACGGTATCGAGCAAAACGGACTTGGCGTCTGGCTCGACGACGTGCGCCGCTATCACCAAGGCACGTTCCAGCACTGCCTGCTGGTAACGGGCGTGGCGGTCGGCTTCGCTCTGAGCATCAAGTTCTCCAACGCAGACGTAAAGCGGCTCGGATTGGCCGCCACGCTGCACGATGTCGGCAAGGCACGCATTCCCCTGGCTATTCTCGACAAGCCCGGACGTCTTGATCCGGACGAAGAAGAGATCATGAAGCGCCATCCGATTATCGGTTACGAACTATTGAAGGCTCTGCCGGGAATTAGCCCGGAGACTCTGGATGGCGTGAGGCACCATCACGAGTTTCTGGACGGCTCCGGTTATCCCGATGCGCTGACGGCGCCGGAGATTTCCGACCTCGTACGATTGCTGACGATATCCGACATCTTCGCCGCGCTCATCGAGGCGCGGCCATACAGACCGCCAATGTCCCGGCAGGATGCCTACAATATCCTGTGCGCCATGGATGGAAAGCTGGAACGGTCGCTCGTGAAGGCGTTTCAGAGCGTGGCGCTAAAGGCATGACCCACAACTGCAGAATGAGGTTTGCGCCGTTTTCTGCAAGGCAATTTCAGCCCGGACTTTTCACATGGAGCTAGACTAGCCATGGTTGCCGCAGCATCGCCGGATTCAACCGCGGAACTGACCGGTGCCGCCAAGGATGAGTCGGCCCAGCGGGATGCCCGAATTCTGAAGCAGGTGGCGGCCCTGTTCTTGTCCAATGTCGATCGCCTCCGTGAATCCCAGATAGCTGCGTTCGATGGCGTCCTTGTGCCCCTGATCGGGCGGATCGAGCCAGCAACGCTGGTCCATCTGAGCGAAGCTCTGTCCACCACCGATCTCGCGCCATGCGAGACCATCCGCAAGCTCGCGTTTCACGATGACCCCTTGGTGGCCGCGCCCGTTCTGCGAAACTCCAATCGTCTGTCGGAAGCGGATCTTGTTGAAATCGTCCAGACCCGCAGTCAGCAGCATTTGCTGGCTATCTCCGGCAGAAATACTCTCAGCGAAACGCTGACCGATGCGCTGATGAGGCTTGGCGACGTCAGCGTCTCCAACGCACTGGCCCGAAATGCGGGAGCACGGTTCTCCGAATGCGGTTACGCGACACTTGTCGGAAGGGCGGAACGTGACGAACGCCTCGCCGAAAAACTCGGCCTCCGCCTGGACATTCCTGCGAACTTGCTGCGCGAGCTGCTGACAAAGGCGACCGACATCGTGCGGGCGCGATTTTTGACGGCACCGCGACCGGTTGTGCAGGCGCGTGGGACGAACGCCAAACCGATCAACGCCGCTCCGCGAAAGAAGATTGACTACACCCAGGCGCAGAGCGAGGTCCTGGCGCTCAATCGCTCCGGCAAGCTCAACGATTCAACAGTGAACCGGTTTGCGGTTCGGAGCGAATACATCCATGTGGTGGCAGCACTGTCATTGTTGTCTGAGGTGAAGATCGAGGCGATAGAGCCGTTGCTCGAACCCGAGCGGTTGTATGGACTGATCGTGGCGTGCAGGGCCAGCAGGTTAAGCTGGTCGACAATGACCATGATCATTCGCAATCGGCCCGGTTGTCCGCCTCCGACGCAACGCGAGCTTGATCAAGCTCACGAGGTATTTGACACCTTATTGCTGTCTGTGGCGCAATGGACGGCGCGGTTCGGAGCCGATCGAATGGCGGCGAAGAAGATTGATTGTGCAACTGCTGTGTCACGGTAGCAAACGTAGCGGCAGCTCGTAGGATGGGTAGAGCGTAGCGAAACCCATCATAGTCCATCATAGTCCATCAACGACGGCGGTTGATGGGTATCGCGGAGCCTGCCATCGGGCGCGCATTCGCGCGACCGTTGGCTCCACCCATCCTACAAGGGCCTATTGCGTCTCCAGCGTAAAGCCGATCTTGAGGGCCACCTGATAGTGAGCAATCTTGCCGTCCTTGATGTGCCCGCGGGTTTCGACAACTTCAAACCAATCCATGTTCCTGACTGTCTTGCTGGCCAGTTCGATTGCCGTACTGATTGCATCTTCAATGCTGGTTTGCGAAGAACCGACGATTTCGAGAATTTTGTAAACGTGATTTTTCATTTTGGTGCTCCTGGCCAGTTGCGCCGCTGATGCATCCTTTCGCATCGAGTGAAGACGACGATGCGACCAGGACAATAACCGGATGCGACCAAGGTGGTTCCTGAGCAGGTTCGGTCATTTGCGAGGAGCGGCTTGTCCGCCGAGTTTCAAAGGGCGAAGGCGGAAGCAATCATCCTTGCGTTAGCGACGCCATGGAATGTTTCGCGGAGCCTGTCATCGGGCGCACATGCGCGCGACCCTTTGGCTCGCAATGACGATGTGGTTCGAGAAGACGCGACAAATTGACCCGACGGGCAGATCACTTCCGATTTACGGAAATCATGTCAAGCCCCGAAATAAAAAATATTTCGCTTTCGCCGTCGGGCAAATCATCTCTACGAGTTTGCGTTATCCCGTCCCACTCAGAGGGGCGTCGGCCGTCGTCACGACGAGGGGCGGGTTGCGGTGGACGTGACAGTTGCGATGGACGGTCGCGGCTGAAGCGTACGGCGAAAGCGTGTGGTCCTGACGCCCGTAACGGCGTCAAGCCTTGTGGGAGCTAACGCTTCCGAGGGGCGACGGTGGCAATAGAGGCCGTCTCACCGGGGAGAGCGCGTCATAAGCCGTAAAGCCATTGCGCAGGGAATGTCGGATGTTCTCCGCTGCCCTGTATGCTCATGTGCAGCATTCTTATGCACAATCGCACATGAGACCGCGGGTGCAGCGCGCATCCGGCTGCGCCCTCTGACTTCGAGGGCGGAAAGAGTTCCTGCAAACCTCGGGCGATCAGCGTCGCGAGCTGTTGACGCGCGTCGGCTTTGCTTTGACATTGATTTGGGAAGTGCGCAGAGATGGGGCTGACCCCAGGCCCGCCAGACCGAAAGCCCCATGACGCCTCCTGCTACCGCTTTGCCCGTTGAATTGCCGCCGGCGTTTCTCGGCGTGTCGCAATCGGCGACGGGAAAATTGTGGCGCGACCGGCTCGATGCGAGGGGGGCGGCGAGGGCGCTGGCGATCGTGCAGCGCTACCAGCTGCCGGAGATGCTGGCGAGGGTGATCGCCGGCCGCGATGTCGAAATCGACGCCGTCGCGGATTTCCTCGACCCCACCATCCGCAAATTGATGCCGGATCCCCACACCGTCACGCAGATGGAAACCGCGGCCAAGCGTATCGCGGACGCGGCCACGCGCGGCGAGAAGGTTGCGATCTTCGGCGATTATGACGTCGACGGCGCGACCTCCGCGGCACTGCTGACCTGGCATTTGCGCCATTGCGGGCTCGATCCCTTGATCCATATTCCCGACCGCATTTTTGAAGGCTACGGGCCCAATGTGGAGGCCGTGCGCGCGCTTTCGGGCAAGGGCGCGACATTGCTGGTGACGGTCGACTGCGGCACCACCAGCATCGAGCCACTGGCGGAAGCGCGCAAGCTCGGGATGTCCGTCGTCGTCATCGATCACCATCAGACCGGCGACGACTTGCCGGAGGTCGACGCGCTGGTGAACCCGAACCGTGCCGATGATCTCTCGGGCCTCGGTTATCTCGCCGCCGTCGGACTCGTGCTGGTGACGCTGGTTGCTGTTAACAGGGAACTGCGCGGCCGTGGCTTCTGGAACAGCGAACGGCCGGAACCAGATCTGCTGGGCATGCTGCATCACGTGGCGCTCGGCACCGTGGCCGATGTCGCGCCGCTGACCGGGCTCAACCGTGCGTTCGTCGCCAAGGGCCTGATCGCGATGCGCCGCCGCGACCATGTCGGGCATACCGCGCTGATGGACGTGTCGCGGCTCAACGGACCGCCCGAGGCCTGGCATCTCGGCTTCATGCTGGGGCCGCGCATCAATGCCGGCGGCCGCATCGGCCGGGCTGATTTGGGCGTGCGGCTGCTGCTGGAAGGCGATATCTCCGAGGCCGCGCGGATCGCCGCCGAACTGGATCGGCTGAACTCCGAGCGCCGCATCATCGAGCAAGCGGCGGAAGCGCAGGCCGAAGCCGAGGCGCTGGCTTCGCTCGGGCTCGAGGACAAGGGATCGGTCATCGTCACGGCCTCCGAAGGCTGGCATCCCGGCGTCGTCGGCCTCGTCGCCTCGCGGCTGAAGGAAAAATTCGCGCGGCCGGCGTTTGCAATCGCTCTGGAGCCGGGCGGCATCGGCACCGGTTCGGGCCGCTCGATTTCAGGCGTCGACCTCGGCAAGGCGGTGCGGCAGGCGGTGAAGGAAAAACTGCTGATGAAAGGCGGTGGCCACGCCATGGCCGCGGGCGTGACGCTGCGCAAGGAAAAGCTCGCGGAGTTTCGCGCCTATATGGAAAGCGCGCTCGCCGAAGACGTCGCCAGTTCCCGTCACGAAAACGAGCTGTTCATCGACGGCGCGGTCAGCGCCCGCAGCGTGACACCGGAATTCGCGAACACGTTGAACCGCGCCGGGCCGTTCGGCGCCGGCAATCCGGAGCCTGTCATCGCGCTGCCGGCGCATCAACTGGTCTATGCCGATGAAGTGGGGCAGGCGCATCTGCGCGTGCGTTTCAAGTCCGGCGACGGCGTTATCGTCAACGGCATCGCGTTCCGGTCCGTCGGGCAAAAGCTCGGCCACGCCCTGACGCAAAACCGCGGCCAGCCCTTGCATGTCGCAGGATCGCTCACGGTCGATCGCTATCAGGGCACCGAGCGCGTGCAATTGCGCGTGATCGATGTCGCGGTGCCGGACCAGGGACCGGCCGTGATCAGGTAAGTTCATCCACCAGACGACAAAACCAACAACCAAAAATGGGAGCAGACATGGCAGGACAGGTTCAGGGAAAAGTCGCGCTCGTGACCGGCGGCGCATCCGGCATTGGCGCGGCATGCGCCGAATTGCTGGCGCGTGAAGGGGCGTCGGTAGTGGTCACCGATGTCGATGAACTGAAGGGGCCGGAGGTTGTCGCGGGTATCAAGAAAGCCGGCAACGAGGCTGTCTTCCTGCATCAGGACGTCACCAGCGAAGCGCGCTGGATCGACGTCGTGGCCGAGGTGATGAAGCGCTATGGCCGGCTCGACGTGCTGGTTTCCAACGCCGGCATCGGCATCGCGGTGCCGTCGATTACCGAGATGTCGCTGGAAGACTGGCGGCGGCAGACTGCGATCAATCTCGACGGCGTGTTCCTGTCGGTGAAGCACTGCCTGCCGGCGATGCGCAAGACCGGCGGCGGCTCCGTGATCATGATGTCGTCGCTCGCAGGCATTCGCGGCGCGGCCAGCCTGTCCGGTTATTGCGCGACCAAGGGCGGCGTCCGGCTGTTTGCGAAAGCGATCGCGATGGAATGCGCGACGTTCGGCGACGGCATTCGCGTCAACTCGGTACATCCCGGGATCATCGACACGCCGATCTGGGGCAAGATCCCGACCGAGGCGGCGGGGCGCGGCCAGAACGCGCCGATCGATCCCGAGGAGCGGGCGAAATTCGCAACTCCACTGGCCCGCGCCGGCCATGCCATGGACATCGCGAAAGGCGTTTTGTATCTCGCCTCCGATGCGTCGAGCTACGTGACCGGGACGGAGCTCGTGATCGACGGTGGCATGAACGCAGGCGGGGTCGCGCGGCCGGGGGCGTGACTATGTTTGTCCGTCATTCCGGGATGGTTCGAAGGACCAGACCTCAGGTGCGCAATTGCGCACCGGGGAAGCTCGAGATTCTCAGGTGCGCAATTGCGCACCGTAGTTCACGCTTCGCGTGCCCCGGAATGACCGGACTAACCGCCTTGCCGCAGCCGCGCCAGCACCTTGAGCCCGCCATAGCCGTCGGCGGGCAGCAGGCCCATCTTGGTCTGGTAATCCCGGACCGCCTTCATGGTGTCATTGCCGACGCGGCCATCGGTGCCGCCGGTGTCGAAGCCGGCTTTTGTCAGCCGCGTCTGCATCTCCTGCACCTCGGCCAGCGTCAGCGCGCGTTCGGAGCCCGGGAAGGGATGAATGAACGGCGGCGCGCCGAGAATGCGGTCGCCGAGATGGCAGATCGCGAGCGCATAATTCATCGACGGATTGTAGCTGCGCACCGCGTAGAAATTCGGCCCCAGCAGGAACGCGGGTCCGCCGGCGACCGGCACCCACAATTGCGCGGACGCATTCGGTTGCGGGAAAGGCTTGCCGTCGGCGCGGGTGACGCCGGCGCTGGCCCACGCCGCATAGGTGCGGTTGCCGCTGCCGGACGCGCCGCCGGCGCGGACCTCGTAACCCCAATGTTCGCCGCGGTGATACTTGCCGCGATTGACCAGATAGCGCGCGCTGGAGCCGAGGGCGTCGTCCGGCTTGCCGAATGGCGAGACGCGGCCGTCCTTGTCGTAGTCCATGCCGACATTGAGCCAGACTTCCGGCATCCACTGGGTATGTCCCATCGCGCCGGCCCACGATCCCCGCATTTCCTCCGGCGTGCCCCAGCCGCGGTTGACGATCTTCAGCGCGTTGATCAGTTCGGTTTCCCAATAGGCGCGGCGGCGCGGCTCGTTCCAGGCCAGCGCTGCGAGCGAGGGAAAGATCGGGCGCATATGGTTCTGCTGCACCAAGGGATCGCCATAGGCGGATTCAACGCCCCACAGCGCCAGCAATGTGCCGCGCTCGACGCCAAAGTCCTGCTCGATCCGCGTGAACAGCGCCTCGTTCTTCCGCAGCGCTTCCTTGCCCGCCGTGATGCGCCAGTCCGAGGCGCGGCGATTGACGTATTGCCAGATCTGCTCGTGGAATTCCGGCTGCTTCTGCATCTGCCGGAACACGGACATGTCGGGCTCGATCCGGCCCATCACGCGGCTCCAGGTCGCGTCCGATATGCCTTTTGCCAGCGCGCGAGCGCGAAAATTATCGCGCCACGCGTCGAAGCCGGGCGGCGCCGCGGCCAACGCGGCAAGCGGATTGGCGAGCACGGCTGCGGTGCCGATACCGGCTTGCAGCAGGGCGCGGCGGGTCGGCGATCTCAGAGAATCGAACGGTTCCATGGCGGTATTGTACGGGGCAGGGCGCGCTCACCAAAGCGCATTTGCGCGGCGCCGTCGTCGCAGCCGGAACGTGGAACTCCCGAAGGTAGAATAGTCGCCCTAGGCCTGCTGAAAGTCCGCAGCGATCCGTGCGAGCCAGCGCCGGACCGTCGCCTGCGCGGTGGCCGAAAGCCCGGCCGCCAGGCGACGTTCCACCGCCTGGACGTGACGGCGGCATTTGTCGAGCAGCACGGTGCCGCGCCGGGTCAGTGTCCATTGCAGCACCCGGCCGTGGATCGGGTGCGGGGTCTTCCGGATCGCGCCGTCGCGTTCCAGATTGCGGATGATGACGCCGACGGTTTGCGGGGTCAGCAGGGCGACCCGCGCCAGATCGGCGCCCGACAGGCCTGGATAGGCCCGCAGCATCGTCAGCACCACGAATTGCGGCGTGGTGACGCCGAGTTCGGCGAGCGCCCGCTCCAGCGTCAGCCGGGTCGCGGCCTGGGCCTGCCGCAGCAAATAAGCGAGGTGGCCTTGCTCGCCGCGCTTGCCTTCACCCGGCGGCGGCGGGCGGATCATCGCGAGCACGGGATCGGCAGCGGATTTTTCCGGGCGCTGGCGAGGGTTCTTGCGAGAGGATTTCCGGCGCAAAGAATTTTTTGCCGCGACGGATTTTCTGGATTTTTTCGACGCCGTTTTTTGTGGCTGGCGCAGTTTGGATTTTACCGAAGGTCTGATCTTGCGCGCCATATAAGGGCTCTTATAATAAATCATTACACTGATAACAGAAGGCAATGAACATGTCATATGCCCGCAAGGAATATAAGGATTTCATGGCGCTGGCGCCCGAGGCCTACGAAGTCGTGCTGGCGCTCGGCAAGGTCGCGGCCGCGGCGGGCATCGACAAGCAACTGCTCGAACTGATCAAGCTGCGCGCCTCGCAGATCAACGGCTGTGCGTTTTGCGTGCAATATCACATCCTGCAAAGCGAGAGCCTCGGCATCTCCGCCGACAAGCTCAACCTGGTCGTGGTGTGGCGCGAGGCGCCGCAATTCTCGCCTCGCGAACGCGCGGCTTTGGCGTGGACGGAAGCGTTGACGTTGCTCAGCGGCGGCGTCAGCGACGAGGTCTATGCGCAGGCGAGCGCCGAATTCTCGGAAAAGGAACTGGCCTATCTCACCTCGGCGATTGCCTCGATCAACGTCTGGAACAGGTTCGGCGCCGCCTTCCGCTGGACCCCGCCGGCGCGGCAAAAGCCGGTCGGGGCTGCCGCGTCCTAGTTGTCGCCCTCGCTACCTTCCTGCGGGTCGGGCCGGATCACGTCTTGCGGCTGGGCGTGGGCGACAGCGGCGGGCGCGACAGGGTCGGTGCCGAGCTCGCGCCCGCGGCCGCGCAACAGGCGCTCATAGGCCGAGATCAGCGTGGTGTAGGGATTGACCCAGATCCAGCCGTCCCGCGTGAACACCTGCACGTCGAAATGCAGATGCAGCGAGGTGCCGTTGGGAAAGTCGAGATAGTTCGAGGCGACGCCGATTTTTTCGCCCTCGGCGACCTGGCGGCCATTGAGGATGCCGTCCGCGTCCAGGCTGGACGGATTCATGTGCATGTAGCGGAAGCGGATATGTTCGTTGCGTGTGTTGACCTGCAGCGTTGCCGCCTGCTGCTTCAGCGAACGGATCAGGACGCCGTCGCGAACCGCGACGACCGCCTGCTGCTTCGGATCGCAACTGCCCGGGCTTTCGCTGTTCTGCGCCATGCACGCACCCGGACGGATGTCCTGCCCCTGATGGCCGAAACCGGCGGCGCATTGGCCAACCTCGAAACTGCGCGCCTCGCAGAAATTGTCCTGCCAGGGATATCCGCGTTCGTCGGGTTTGCGTTTGCCGAAGGCTTGCGAGCGGGCGAAGGCGGGCGCCTTTTCCAGCGGAAACCGGATCTGAGAATAGCTGGTGAGATCGGGACGGCCGCCGCGCTTGCGCGAGCCGCTGTTGGCGACGATGTCGCCGCTTGGGCGATAGGTGAAGTCGGGCGAGGGTACGATCGGCCGCTCGGCAATCTCGGACGAAATATCCCGGCGCGGCCGCGACGGCTGGCCGCCGGTGATGCGCAGCGCCTTGAGGAATCGTTCCGCGACCGGATAGGCCTCCCGGCAGGCCAGCCGCCGCGGGCGCGGCGTCGAGTCGAGGCACTGGATCGACACCACATAGGGCACGCCGAAGCGCGTGAAGGCGTAGCGCACATAGCCTTCGCGGATGAAGCGCCGCAGGTCCGGGAATTGCGCCGCCAGCGCCTTGACCGGCTCGCCCTTGCCGGCGAGCGGATCGGCGAGGTCGTAGGTCAGGATCGAGCCCGTGATCTGCACCTCGACGGGCTTGGCGTAAGTCCGCTGCGGCATGCCGTCACCCGCGCCCGGCTCGAACGAAAACATCGCGTCGTAGCCGGCGGCGCCGGCGTGGAACAGATCGGCGGGGCGGAAGTCGGCCTGATAGCGCGATACCGACAGGGTGTCGGGGACGCCGTTCTGGCGGCCATCGAGATAGCTTGCGGTGTCGAACGGCAGCAGCACCGGAACAGGACTGCGTCCGATCCCCGGGAAGACCGGCGAGGTGATCGCGTTCAGTTGCACCAGCGCCGGCATCGAGCGCGGGTCCCAGCGAGGCGCCCGCCGCTGGCTGGCAAAGGTGAAGGCGGACGCAACCGCAGGCTCGGTATTGATCTCGGAACGGAACTGATCCAGCACCGCGCGCCATTCGACGCGGACGGCCGAGATCGAAGGGGTCCGGAACTCGTCGGCGAAAGCGCCGACGGCGGGAAGCAAATAGAAGGCGGCCAGCCAACGGGACAGCAAGCGGACAGCCTTCGTACCCAATGCATCGCCCCCTGGCGCATGCCCCGTTGTCTAACTCTGGCACCTAGTCCTTGGCGCGCTCGACGTAGGAGCCGTCCTCGGTCATGACCACGATCCGCGTTCCCGTTCCGACGTGCGGCGGCACGTTGGTACGTACGCCGTTGGAAAGGATAGCAGGTTTGTAGGACGACGACGCGGTCTGGCCCTTGGTGACCGGCTCGGTTTCGACAACTTCCAGCGTCGCGCGCTGCGGCATCTGGATCGCCACCGGAACCATGTCGTGCAGCGAGAGCTTCACCGACATGTTCTCCTGCAGATAGGGCGCCGCCGAGCCGATGATTTCCTTGGACACCTGGACCTGGTCGTAGGTCTCACCGTTCATGAAATGGAAGCCGTCGGCGTCTTCATAGAGGTAGTTGAAATTGTGATCTTCGATCGTCGCCTTCTCGACCTGGTCGGTGGTCTTGTAGCGTTCCGAAATCTTCACCCCGTCGCCGATCCGGCGCATTTCGATCTGACTGACCGGAGTTCCCTTGCCGGGATGGATGTTTTCGGCGGTCAGAACCACATAAAGCTTGCCGTCTTGCTCGATGACGTTGCCCTTGCGAATTGAACTGGCGATGACTTTCAAAGCGGTTTTCCTGAATTTCTGGCCTCCGACCCGTCAGGACAATTGTGTCCCGCGGCCAATGAGGCGGTTTCGGGCTGCAACATACTGATTTGCCCTCCAGATACCAGCCTTTTGCGGCCCGTTCCGGCAGGTTGCCGTGGGTCCCGATCGCGGGCCTGCTTCCTGGTTATTTCCGCTTGGGGCGAGGGGACGTGAAGGCCTGGGCGTTGTGCGCGGCAAAGGCGGCGGGCACCGTAAACGTCCCGGTTTTCAGGTCATAGGCGCACCACCAGTCCTCGATATAGGGCCGCGGCTTGTCTTCGCCCTAGGCGTCGAAGGAAAGGCTGATCACAACGTAGCGGCTATCGGGCCAATGCAGGCCCAAAGAAGCGTAATTGTCGTCCATTCCTTTGACCAGGGCGGCAAAGACGTGACTGAGCGAATCGCGCTCCTTGGGGTCGCGACGCAGTTTTTTGGATGCCGGCAAGCCCCAGAAATAGTCCCAGGCCATCTCGCTCAACGGCTTCGGCGTGTCGGAAGTGAATTCAAATCCGTTCCGCCGGTACAGGAACAGCGTCTGGAAACCGGCACCGGTTTTCTGCATGCGCACCAGCCACCGGCTGTTCGGAGTAAAGCGAAAGCCTGCGGGATAGCCTGCGAGATCGATGCCTTCGCCGGCATTCAGCAGCGAGGGGTGTCGACGCCCCTCGTCGAAGGTCCAGAACTGGAACAGAAAACCTTCATCGCCCTTGTCCGCGGCATATTGCTCAACCCGAATTTGCCCGTCGGGTGCGGTGAAAATGTAATCCGCCTCCGTCTTCAGTTTGAACTCAGGCCTGGGGCCGGTCGCGCTGGCGGGCGCTGGCGTGGCGAGGACGAACAACAGCATACCTGCCAGCAGAAGCCCTGTTCGTCGTAACCAGCCGCCAAACATGGTACGTTCCGTTCCATTTTGCTGCCCATTGGACTCGCCAATGGCCGCGAGGTTCAGGGCGCAACTTGAAGTTCGCGGCGCCGATCGCGCGAATGGACAAGACGTGCGTCTTTCGACATGACAGACCGGACCGGAAGCGGGGTATCCGCGGTGTTCCCGGCGCGGCTGCTTTGCCGTAGAGAAAGTTAAATTATGTCAACGATATACGGCGATATTCTGAACGTTTTCATCGGTTCATGCGCCGCTGCAGGCGCGCGCGCCGCTCCGGCTGGTTGCTGATGTCCGGGATAGACCAGCCATCGCCATGGTGGTCGCCGGCGCGGCACGCCGACCGGAAGCCGTTCCTGATGGCGCGGGCCGCGATCACGAAGGGCTTGCGAGCCTGGTTCGACGAGCAGGGGTTCGCCGAGGCCGAGACGGGCATCCTGCAGGTCTCGCCGGGCAATGAAACGCATCTGCATGCGCCCCGGACCGAACTGACCGGTGGAGACGGAACCCGCGCGCCGCGCTATTTGCGGACTTCACCGGAGTTCGCGGCCAAGAAACTGCTCGCGGCGGGCGAAGACAAGATATTCGAGTTTGCACGCGTGTTCCGTGACCGCGAGCGCGGCGATCTTCATTTGCCTGAATTCACCATGCTGGAATGGTACCGCGCCAACGCGGCCTATGACGCCATTATGGCCGACACGATTGTGGTCATCGCCCATGCAGCGCAGGCGACGGGCATCGGGCAATTCTCGTTTCGCGGCCGCATCTCCGATCCCTTCGCCAAGCCTGAATTGCTGACGGTCGCGACCGCGTTCGAGCGGTTCGCCGGGATCGACTTACTGGCGACGGTCGCGGATGGCGAAGGGGATCGCAGGGCGCTCGCCGAGGCTTCAAAATCGCGGGTGCGGGTTGCGGACGACGACACCTGGTCCGATATCTTCAGCAAGGTCCTGGTCGAGCATATCGAACCAAATCTCGGGCAGGGGTGTTTGACGGTATTATTTGAGTATCCAGTGCCGGAGGCAGCGCTGGCGCGCGTGAAAGCGTCCGATCCGCGTGTGGCCGAGCGGTTTGAGATCTACGCTTGCGGCGTCGAGCTCGCCAACGGGTATGGTGAATTGACCGATGCCGCCGAACAGCGTCGTCGTTTCACGCAGGCGATGGACGAGAAAGCGCGGCGCTACGGCGAGCGCTATCCGCTCGACGAGGATTTTCTGCAGGCGGTCGCCGTGATGCCGCAGGCCAGCGGCGTCGCGCTTGGTTTTGACCGGCTGGTGATGCTGGCAAGCGGTGCGCTCAGGGTGGATCAGGTGGTATGGACGCCACCGGCGGGAGAAGCATGAACAGGATCGATCCGAAATTGGCGGCGACGTTGCGGCAACCGGCGGAACTCGTCGATTGCGATCTTGCGCCTGCGGCGGAACTGGCCGATCTCGAACGGGTTGCGGCGCGCTACGCGATTGCGGTGACGCCCGATATCGCTGCGCTGATCGACACCGACGATCCAAACGACCCGATCGCACGGCAGTTCATCCCAAGCACGCTGGAACTGGTGCAGGAGCCCGGCGAGCGCGCCGATCCGATCGGCGATGACGCCCATTCACCGGTCGCCGGCATCGTTCATCGCTATCCGGATCGCGTGCTGTTCAAGCTGGTTCATGTCTGCGCAGTGTATTGCCGCTTCTGTTTTCGCCGCGAGATGGTGGGACCCGGCAAGGCAACGGCGCTGTCGGACAACGCCTATCGCGACGCGCTCGACTATATCCGGATGCATCCCGAGATCTGGGAAGTCATCCTGACTGGCGGCGATCCCCTGATGCTGTCGCCGCGACGGATGGCCGAGATCATGGCCGACATCGCCGCTATCGATCACGTCAAGATCGTCCGCCTCCACACCCGCGTGCCGGTCGTGGCTCCCGCGCGCATCAGTGACGAGATGGTTGCGGCATTGAGGGTTGGCGGTGCCACCACCTGGGTCGCGGTTCACGCCAACCATCCGCGCGAGTTGACGGCGGAGGCCCGCGCCGCTTGCGCCCGGCTCGTCAATGCCGGCATCCCCCTGGTGAGCCAGTCGGTGCTGCTGCGCGGCGTCAATGACGATGCGGCGACGCTGGAAGCCCTGATGCGGTCCTTCGTCGAATGCAGGATCAAGCCGTATTACCTGCACCATGGCGATCTCGCGCCGGGCACCTCGCATCTGCGTACCACGATCGAGCGCGGACGGGAACTGATGCGCGGCTTGCGCGGACGCGTTTCCGGGCTGTGTCAGCCCGAATTCGTGCTCGATATTCCCGGCGGCCACGGCAAGGCGCCGATCGGCCCGCATTATTTGTCGCATCCAAATTCCCGGGAACGTGAACTATCCTCGGAAACGCGTTACCGTGTCGTCGATTATTGCGGTGACGTTCACCTCTATCCGCCGAAGCCGTGAACCGGCGATGACGGACGGGGATGAGAGAGGCCAGAAGCAGGCGGAAGACGAGAGCAGCCGCGCGATCGAAAACGCGGTAATGCTGGCTTTCTTCGCGGTGCTGGTGGATATGGTTGCTCAGCACGATGGCCGATGTACGAAAGGCGCAGGATTGCGCGGCCCAGGGGCGTCGCAATTGTGGAACGATCGATGTTCCGGCGCGATAAATCAGAAATGAGAACGGGAGAACCGAAATGCGAAAAATAATCCTGTCAGTGGCGCTTCTGGTTCTGACCGGTAGTCCGGACGTATTCGCGCAAGGCTCAACGGTGCCGAAAAATTCAGACAAAGTGATCCAGGCGCCGATCGGTCATCGCCAGCCACGCGCCGCCGACGTTCCCGAACCGAAGAACATGAACGATCCGAACGATCCCCTGAGCAAGGAAAATGCTTTGCTGGATCGCAAGATCAAGAGCATCTGCCGCGGCTGCTAAGGCAGCGCCCTCGCCCATCACGGTACATCGACTTGACGGGCCAGAATCTGCTTCAACTGTTTTGAGCAGACTCTGGCCGTAACGTTTTGTTCGAGCGCAATTTCTTAGGCGGACCGTTCGTTGAATGGCCGGCGCGCCAAGCTTCGTCTTGCCTCGACGGCGTCGGCCAGCACGTTGAGCGCCCGCACGGTGGTTTCCCAGTCGATGCAGCCGTCCGTGATGCTCTGACCATAGGTGAGCGGCTTGCCCGGCACGACATCCTGGCGGCCCGCGACGAGATTGCTCTCCATCATCACGCCGGTGATGCGCGCTTCGCCAGCGGATATCTGCCTGGCGATATCGGCCGCGACCAGCGGCTGGTTCTCGGGCTTCTTGCTGCTGTTGGCGTGGCTGGTGTCGATCATGATCCGCGGTGTCACGCCGGAACGGGTGAGTTCGGCTGAAGCGGCATCGACGCTGTCAGCGTCATAGTTCGGCTTGCTGCCGCCGCGCAGGATCATGTGGCAGTCATCGTTGCCAGTCGTAGCGGCGATCGCCGAGCGTCCGCCCTTGGTGACCGCCATGAAATGATGGGGATGCGACGCCGACTTCACGGCCTCGGCCGCGATGCGCACATTGCCGTCGGTTCCGTTCTTGAAGCCAACCGCGCAGGAAAGTCCGGACGCGAGCTCGCGATGGATCTGGCTTTCCGTGGTTCGCGCGCCGATTGCCGCCCACGCCACCAGGTCGGCGATGTATTGCGGCGTCGTCATGTCGAGGAATTCGGTGCCGGCCGGCAGACCAAGATTGTTCACCGCCGAAAGCACGTTGCGCGCGAGACGCAGGCCCCTGTTGATGTCGAAGCTGCCGTCGAGGCCGGGATCGTTGATCAATCCTTTCCAGCCGACCGTCGTGCGCGGCTTCTCGAAATAGACGCGCATCACGATCTCGAGGCGGTCGGCCAGCCGCTCGCGCAGGGCGACGAGGTGTTCGGCGTATTCCACGGCCGCAGCGGGATCGTGCACCGAGCAGGGGCCGACAACGACCAGAAGCCGGTCATCGGTTCCGTTCAGGATCGCGTGGATGGCGTTGCGCGCCGCCATCACGATGCGCGTGGCGGTCAAGGTGCGCGGGATCTCGCGCATGACCTCTTGCGGCGTCGTCAGCTCTTTCAGTTCGCTTATTCGAAGATCGTCGGTGGTGCTCAACACGGCTCTGGCTCCTGTTTTGAAGAACCTGCCGGCCAATAAAAAAGCCGCCAGGATTTGGCGGCTGTTCGGACTTTTTGCTGCAATTATTTAGATTGCGCGTGATCCTCCCACCGCCAGCGAGCTGTCGAAGCTAAAATACCAATAGTTGCTGGCGGCGATCATGATCATGGTCGGCTCTATAGCTCACGCATCGGGACTTGTCATCCCCTATTCGGCGGGGGAGTTGGCTCGCGCAGCGCCAGCCCGTGTCAGGCCTTGCGCGCGGCAAGCGCCATGCCGACCAGCGACGCGCCGCCGAGCACCAGGTTGATCCCGACCAGGAGACCGATCGCCCATTCCGCTGAACCCGGCAGGCCGGCAATGATCAGGAACGAGATCAGGAGGTCCATCACTCCGGAGACCAGCAGCCAGGACCAGCGCCCGGACAATTCGCGGCGGTGCTCCAGCGCGTACATGATGGTGGTGACGCCTTCGATCAGAAAGTAGGCGCCGAGGACGATGGTCAGCGTCAGCACGCCCTGCATCGGCCGCGCCAACAGCACGAGGCCGGCGAGCACGGCAAGTGCCGCCGAAAACAGCGACCACCAGAAGCCCGGCATCTGCCGCGCCCAGTAGGTGACGACCAGCCCGGCGATGCCGCTGATCAGGAACATCCAGCCCAAGAAGATTGCAACCGCCAGGCTTGCCAGCGGCGGCACGATCATCGCGGCCAGGCCGAGCACCGCCAGCAGAATGCCTTCGAACAGGAAGGCTTTCCAATGCGTCTTCACGGCAGCGTTCATCTCGGACTGCAATTTGGCGATGTCTTTGGGCAGCCTATCTTGGGGAAGGGTCATCACAGCTCTCCCGCTACGCGCGGGCTGATACTAGAGCGTTTTGCAGCGAACAGGAATGGTTGGCGCAAGGAATTGGACGGGAGGAGAACGCGTCCAATTTTAGCTGACGCGCTAACCAGCCTCGTTCGCCGACGAAAAGCCCTCCGACGTCGTGCGCATCCGGTTGCGGCCAAAAACGTAGACAGCCGTGGTTGCGACCAGCAGGGCGAGGCCGAGCAGGATCGATGTGAAGCCGATCGGGATCAGCACCAGCGAGGCGTTGCGTTCCGGGTTGATGAACCAGTGGTGCAGCGAGGTCAGCAGGAACGACACGCCCGCAAAGCCGGCACCGCCGCCCACGACCAGCAGCGCCCACATTCGCCGCAACTGGCTCAGCCGCTCGCGCGCGATCTCGGTGCGCGGCGCGTGATGGCGGCCGACGCGCCGCACCAGCCGCGCCGCAAATCCGATCGAGCTGAAGCCGATGATCAGGCTGGCCGTTCCCAGCATCATCCGCGTGGTGGAGCCGAGATCGGGATGCTTTTGCAGAATCAGCAGCGGAAAATCGAACGCCGCATGCAGCGCGACCGGCGCAAGCAGGGCCAGCGTCCAGCTCGAGATGCGGGCGAGATCGCGATTGTGCCGGTTGGCACCGAGTGCGGTGCCGGCACGTGCGATGGCGATATAGGCGCCGGCGATAATGCCGAGCGCACCGTGGAATGGCACGGTGAGGACGCTGCGCAATGCCGCCAGCGATCGCCACATGTCGGCGTGCTGCACCAGGTAAGCGAGATTTTCGTAGGCTGCGAATCCGAGGCCCGCGGCCGCGCCGTAGACGACGGTGTCCATCGGATCGGCAAAGGTGCGGCGCTTCCACGACACTCCGATGATCACGAGCACCTTGACGATCTCCTCGGGCGCGGCAACGCCGAACACCGAGCGGAGCCCCTGGGTCATCCAGGGATTTCCGGGGACCGCGAGAATCGCTGCGAACGGCGCCCGAGCGATTCCCAGTAGCGAAATGCTGGCCGCGCCCAGCACGAACGCGATCCACACCTGCGCCGGCGGGCCGGGGCGCTCGTCAGCGGCGATGACCAGCCACAGCAAAAGCAACGCGGGCGCGATCGCGGCGACGCCGATGACAGTCGGGAGGGATTGCAGCAGGAGCATTTGGGGGACTTTGTTCGGATGGATCGAAAATGGCCGTAAATTCAGCGCTTTGCAAGGAAAGCGAACGCGACTTGTTGTCGCCAAAAGGTGAGGGGTACGAACCGGCTAACCCGAGCGTTTGGAGGTGGATTTCCCGGCAATTAGGGAGCGGGCAAGGGCGTTGAGCAGGGGAGCTTCGAGCCTGACTCTTTCCTCCTGACTGTGACCGCCGCGCCACAGCATTAGCTGCCTAATTCGTCTACAACCATTGGCAGCAATTATCGCCCAAGGGGAATCACCATGAAGAAATTTGCACTGGGAATGCTTGCAGCTGTCGCAATGACCGGATCAGCTGTCGCGGCTGACATGGCTCCCCGTTACGCCAAGGCGCCGCCTCCGGCTCCGGTCGTGGTGTACAACTGGACCGGCTGCTACATCGGCGGCAACATCGGCGGTGGCTGGGCACGAACCTCGCAGAATCGCACCGACGTCCTCGCTGTTCCACCATTCGCGGCCCCGGCCAATTTCGGTTCAAGCGATGGTAGTGACTTTGTCGTCGGCGCTCAGATCGGCTGCGACTACCAGTTTGCTGGCAATTGGGTGCTCGGCATCCAGGGCATGTACAACTACGCGCGCATCGACAGCTCGCATTTCCTGACGGACTTCCCGGCCTTCCGGTCGGATATCGAAAACAAGGACATTTTCACGGTCACGGGCCGGCTGGGTTATCTGTTCACGCCCCAGCTGCTCGGCTACGTCAAGGGCGGTGGCGCCTGGACCCGGTCTGACTATGTGATCTTCCAGCCGGGTGGCGTGCTGGTCTCCGAAAACGCGTTTGGCGTCAACCGCAGCGGCTGGACCGTCGGCGGCGGCCTCGAATGGATGTTCGCTCCGGGTTGGTCGGTGTTCGGCGAATACAACTACATGGACTTCGGTCACAAGGATGTCGCGTTTACGACGCCCGTCATCGGGGCCTTCCCGGACCGTGTCCGCACGAAGCTGGAAGTCTCCACGGCTCTGGTTGGCGTGAACTACAAGTTCAACTGGGGTGGCCCGGTCGTCGCCCGGTACTGAGCTTTCAAGGAGAGCTGGTACCAGGTACTGAGTTCTTCCCGAGACTAATTAAAAGCCCCGGCATCGTCCGGGGCTTTTTTTGTTCGGGCAAACGCTCGGAGATGACCGTCGCGGAGTCGGCTTGGCGCGCAGCGAGGCTGATTTCGACCTGCGGGGCGCAATGGGAGCGTACCCGCTTAGCCCGCCAGCAGGCGCCGGCAGGCGTCGACAAACACTGCGGCGCCGGTGACGATGTCGGCGTCCGCCGTGTTCTCGGTCCAGTGATGGCTGATGCCGCCGATCGAGGGTACGAACAGCATGCCTGACGGCATGATGGTCGAGAGAATCTGGGCGTCGTGACCGGCGGCGCTGGGCATGCGGATCGACCTGCCACCGGCAAATGCCTTGCTCGCAGCTTCGATCGCTTGCTGGAACGAGGCGTCCATCATCGCGGGCGCGCCGGTGCGAATGCGCTCTACCGCAACCGTGCAGGGGCCGCGCGCGCTGACGTCGGCGGCCATGCTTCGCAGCAAAGCCTCCAGGCGATCGATCACAGCGGGATCGTCGTCGCGAATCTGGAACAGCATTTCCGCAGATCCCGGGATGATGCTCGGCGCACCCGGATCGAGCGTGATCGAGCCGGTGGTCCAAACCGTGCGCGACCCGCAGGCTTTCGGAAACCGTTCGTCGATATCGACGCAGAATTTCGCCAGCGCGAGGCCAGCGTCCTTGCGCACGGCCATCCGCGTCGTGCCGGCGTGGTTTTGCTCGCCGGTGAAGGTGATCCGGTATTGCCAGATACCGACGATGGAGGTGACGACGCCGATATTGAGCGCACCGCCCTCGAGGGTCTGACCCTGTTCGATATGCGCCTCGAGATATCCGATGTGACGCCCGCGTTCGGCCGTGGCGCGCGGACGGCCGGCGAGGCCGACCCCGCGCAAGGCGTCGCGCATGCTGCGATCGCTGTTGCGGTCGCGCGCGGCGTCGACGTCAGCCTCGGTGAGCGCGCCGACATAGGAACGGCTGCCGAGGAAACTGCCGAAATGGCCTTCCTCATCGCACCAGGATGCGACCTCGACGGCGCCCTTGATATCAGGGTCGGAATTGATGACGCGGGCGGCTTCAAGCGCATAGATGACGCCCAGCGGACCATCGAGCCAGCCCGCGTAATTCTGGCTTTCGAGATGCGAGCCCGCCAACAGCTTCGGCCCCGGTTTCGTGCTGGTGCCCAGCACGTTGCCGATGCCGTCGATCTCGGCAGCCAGTCCCGCCTCGGGAAGCCGCTGCACCAGCCATTCCAGCGAGCGCATATGCGGCTCCGAGAAGGTCGGCTTGTGGACACCGGTCTTGTAGGTGCCGATGCCACGCAGCGCATGGAGGTCGGCGAGGACGCGGGCGCCGTCGAAGGTCAGGGTCTTGTCGGGCATGGCTGGTGCCTCTCCTTGATTGGCCGTCAGGGGCCGGTCGGCTCGCGATAGACATCCTTGGTCGCGAGCCGTCCATCGCGAAACGTATAACACTCGACGCCGCGTTGTTCGCGCTGCTCGCCGGTGGCGCGCACGGTTTCGCTGACACGGAACGTCATGAAGGTCATATCACCGGCGTGATGATAGGCCACGTCATGGAAGCGTTGCGCCGAGAACAGGGCCTTTTGCTCGGCGAGATGTTCGGCAATGGCGGCGGCGCCGGCGAGGGATTTGGTCACCGCCAGACCGTCGTGAAAGGTCCAGAGAAAGTCAGGCGTCACTACGGAATAGAGCGCAACCATGTCGCCCTTGAACAGGGCGCGCGCGAAGCCTTTGAACAGCTCATCGCGTTCGGTGGAGGAGGGCGCCATGATTTTATTCACGCTCCAACAATCCCTGGCTGAGAATGTGTACCGGCTGACAAACTTTTTTCGATCGCGTGCGGCAGCAGAGCGAACCGGTGCGCACGAGTCAAATCTCTAATATGTTGAGGCGGTTGTAACGCACCTGACGCGGCGGATTGGTCCCACACGCGAGACATCGTTCAGAAGAATGTTTGCGTCGATCTCTTGACGGATTTTAAATCTTCTGCGCATACCAACGCCCCTTCGCCGGAATCCGCCGGCGCTCTAAAGGACCGAAGCCATGTTGAGCCTGCGCTCACATATCGTCGCGAAAGCCGCCGCCGCGCTGCCGTTTATTCGGCCGTGCGATTGGTCGCGCATGTGCGTGGCGAAGCAAGGTCCGAGCTATCTGGCGCCCGAAAATCTCGGGACCACCAGGACGCCAAGAGCGTAAACCGGCAGCGGGAATCTACCCTCTGCCTCAAGGCAGAGAGCGAAGATGACCCGCGACAGCACCACAGGACTCGAGGACCGTGACCGCCAGAGGATTTTGTCCTCGCCGGTGGCGCATGCCTTCGTGCGCATAGTGACGCAGCGCCGGGGTATTTCCGAGGCCGAGGCCGAGCAAGTCTATCTCGATTACATCAACCGAGCGCAGCCGGCGGACAACTGCCGGGGTCGTGAGGACGCTTGATCATTTGAAGCGATTTCGAATTCAGGATGGCCGTCCCTGCAAGGACATAAGACGGCCCGCTGATCCGGTACTGGTCCCCTTTGGTGGGGCGGCAAACGGTGGTTTCAGGCAGCGAAACAATTTCCATTGGCCGGGGTCGTCCGGCCGTTTGTAAGTTTTCAGGCTGGCGTAGCTCAGATGGAGAGCAGCGGTTTTGTAAACCGAAGCGCGGAGACTCGAGCCCTCCCGTCAGCACCAATTGTCGAGTGTGATCTTCAATACGTAACGCGAGCGTGGCGAAACTGGTAGACGCACCGCACTCAGACTGCGACGGGCTTGCCCGTGGGGGTTCAATTCCCTCCGCTCGCACCATCACGCTCCCGTAGCCAAGCGGTAAGGCATCGGTTTTACGCACCGACATACGCTCGTTCGATCCGAGCGGGGGCACCAACATGCGCTTTTAGCTCAGTGGCAGAGTACCGCCGCGACATGGCTTGTCCGCGGTTCGATTCCGTGAAGGCGCACCAATTCACGCTCTTGTAGCACAATGGCAGTGCGACCGCTCGATAAGCGGTTGATGCAGGTTCGATTCCTGACTGGAGCACCACCAAGGGAGGCCGACATGACCGTCGCTTTCACGACCTTGATGGAACGCAGCGATGCCATCAAGGCACTTGCGAAACCGGGCGCGACTCGCCGCCACAAGCCATCGAGGCGATGGATCCGGAGCGTTAAACCTGACTGGAGATGGAGCGGCCTTTTAAGCCGTGCGCAAGTGGTTCGAAACCACCCGGATCCTCCAATCAAGGACCAGTGCCCCAGCGGCCAAGGGAGTGGATTCTTAATCCGTCGACGCAAGTCACCGTCGGTTCGAGTCCGACCTGGTCCTCCATTTCGAAACAGACTCTGGCCGAGCTCAGATAACTTTGCGGCCGTGGTGGAACGGTAGACACCCGCGCTTGAGGGGCGCGCGCCATGTGCATCCGAGTTCGAGTCTCGGCGGCCGCACCATGTTGCAGACCTAGATTGCGCTCAATTTGCGCTCAAACTGCTCCTGGACCCAGCTGGTGACGGGGCTCGACTGTCGATCGAGTTGCGGCGAGTTCGATTCTCGTCAGGGGCGCCACTGCGAATTCACATTGAAAGAATTCCGCCATCAGCATCAACGCGAGGAGGTTTTCATGTTCCAGAATTGCTCCGCGCTCGTGCTCAACGCGGATTTCCAGCCGCTCAGCTATTTCCCACTCAGCCTGTTCGGCTGGGAAGACGCCATCAAGGCGGTCGTCAAGGGATCTCACGTCGTCGTCGCTGAATACGACGAGGTCGCCCGGAGCCCGTCGATCCAGATGAAGTTGCCATCGGTGATCGCGCTGCGCTGTTATGTGCGGCCGCCGAACCGGGTCGCCTTCACCCGGTTCAACGTGTTCCTTCGGGATCACTTCGTGTGCCAGTATTGCAGCGTTCCGCACCGCCCGAACGATCTTACCTTCGACCATGTCCTGCCGCGCGCCGCCGGAGGCATGACGTCCTGGGAGAACATCGCAACGGCATGCAGCCCCTGCAATATGCGGAAAGACACACGGCTGGAGAAGCCCCGCCGGAAGCCGTTCGAGCCCACGGTGCATCAGCTGATGGCGGCGCAGCGCCATTTCCCGCCGAACTTCCTGCACGAGACCTGGCGCGACTTCCTGTACTGGGATGTCGAACTCGAGAAGTAAGCCGCCGGCCACGGCCGGCGGTTTCGGTTCTGCGGCAGGCTTTCAAAACATTTCGGGTAACGCCAAGTCTGGTGACTGAGCGGGCCTGTAAAGCCTGCGCCTTTGCGCACGCGCGGTTCAATTCCGCGGTTACCCACCATCGTTCGGCAGATGCCCAACAGCCGTCCAAACCCGCGGACCTGGTATATTGGGAGTGCCATGCGCTGCCCGCGCATTGATAGCGGTTCGATCCCGCTGGTCCGCGCCATCTTGCGAAACTGCGCGCGTCGCGCAATTCGCCGTCCAGAAAGCTAATCCAGTGAAAGCATCGGCTTGAAACGCCGGGGAGGTCAGGGCGGCACTGACTCTGGACACCATCACGGGGGTGCACAAGGTGCATTTGATCCTTGCAAGATCGAAGCGGCCGGGGCGGTACCGGCACTCTCCACCATCTCATTCCCGTCGAGCCATCTCGGTGAGGGCACCCGGCTGTTAATCGGGGTAGCGCGGTTCGAAACCGTGGTCGGGAGCCAATTCCGCTTGTCAGCCGATTACCATCAACGACCTGTAGCTCAGTTGGATTCAGAGCGCCGTGCTACGAACGCGGAGGGCGGGGGTTCGAGTCCCTCCAGGTCGGCCAAAATTGACAGTCTGTAGGGGAGCCTGGTCGTCCCTACCTGCCTTGGAAGCAGGGGATCGCTGGTTCGAATCCAGCCAGACTGACCACAATCGATTCAAAGACAAAGCGGGACGCTCGCGCCTCGCCAGCCTTTGCCTCTTGGCTCGGTCGGTAGAGCGCCCGGTTCTGATCCGGGATATCAGCGGTTCAATCCGCGAGAGGCTGCCCATGCGGGCTTGGGTCATAGGCTGATCACCTGGTTTCCAGCCAGGCAAAGTCGGTTCGAGTCCGGCAGCCCGCGCCAATCACAAGTCAGCTACCTTCCTGGCTGCCGCGAGGCTGTCCTTGATACTATTCGAGTTGAGGATCCCATCTTCGAATGCGATTCGCGCTGCGGTGAGCCTTCGGTTCAGTTGCAGCTTGGGTCCGGCTCCAAATAGCCGGTCGATCTCCGAGTTTATCTCGAGCATTTGCGCGGCGGCTTCATGGGCGACACCAAGCTCATCAAGCCGTGCAGCGACCGACATTTCCCGTTGCGTTAGCGGCCGTTTCTTTGCCGATTTCGGTTTCCACTTTTTCGCGATCGCCCTTTTGGTCTTCTTCGCTTTCTTTATCACCGTAGCCGCTCCCTTCGCCTGGCGGTCCAGGATAACACCCTTTCGCGGTGAAGATCACCGGTTCGAATCTGGTAGGGAGCGCCATCGCGGGCGCGTCCCCAAGTTGGTCCAAGGCGCCGGATTTTGATTCCGGTGACCGCTGGTTCGAATCCAGCCCCGCTCACCAAATCCATCGCTCGGCCTCTCGGGAGGGTTTGCTGCTCATAACGGCGAACAGGACGGTTCGAAACCGTTACGAGCGACCACCTGCTTCCGACCTCGTCTATCAGCCAGGACGCTTGCTTGTGGAGCAGGAAAACACGGGGCAGCACAGTGGGTCGGGACCACTTCAGGGAGTGAAGCTCAAGTGGACGAGCGCTGGTCTCCAAAACCAGAGGTTCCAGGTTCGAGGCCTGGTTCTCCCGCCATTTTTCCGCGGCAGTGATGAATGATTGCCGTGCCCGGAAATGAATTGGTTTGCGCGCGGTGGGCGCCCACGGCTTCCTGTGAATTCAATGGCCGAAAAACGGGATGGCGCTCCCTAGCGGAATCGAACCGCTCTCTCCACCGTGAAAGGGTGGCGTCCTAACCGATAGACGAAGGGAGCAAAAACAACCGGAAAATCAGTGCTTTACAGCATGATGCGCCGTGTTGGTCGCCGATAATCGGGTTGGATCAGGCCGGCGACCGGCGAACGTATAGTGGCGTTTTGCCGGGCGGGCAAGCGGCCTGAAACCGCCTTTTTCCGGGCGCTTGCGGCCCGCGCCGGCAAGGGAGCACCGGCCAAAAAACCCGATGTTTTGCAACGGATTTTAAAGCCGCCTGGAGTAGGGCTGGTGGCAGGGGAACTTCTGACATGGCCTTGGGCACCAAAAAGCGCGAGTCGCGCAAATCGTTGCATCAATCCGGGTGGATCACCCTGGACGGCGGTTTTGCGGCACGGCCCTGCGTGGTGCAGGATTTGTCCACGACGGGTGCCAAGGTTACGATCGACGATCCCAACACGCTGCCCGCCAAATTGAAGCTGGCGTTTTCGCGCGACGCCCGCACGGGGCGAAACTGCGAAGTGGTCTGGCGCCGCGGCAAGTCGGTCGGCATCAAGTTCGTCCGCTAGCGCCCCGCGGCGCAGGACGATAAAAGGCGGGATGCGAAACTTCCTTCTTGCGATCCCGGTTCTGGTACTGACTGGCGTGGCGGCGTTGGCCGCCGAGCCATCGGGACATCAGAAGTCCGACAGGACGGCCCCTTCGGGCAAGCTGCTTCCGCTGAAGGGAGCGACATCAGGCAATCCATGCGCGGCATACGGGGCGGGATTCGTCAGGGTCGAGGGCACCGAGACCTGCGCGAAGATCGGCGGTGCCGTCAGTATCGGCGTCGGCACATCGGCCCGGTCGCGCTGAGCGTCAGGTCATCGGCGGCGCGATGAACTGGATAAATCCGGGGCGCTCCGAGATCTGCGCGAACCAGCGCTCGAGGTTTGGCAGTTTCGGCTTGGTGACGCCCTCGACGCCGAACCAGCGCCGCGCGAAAGCGCCGAGCGCGATATCGGCGATCGTGAACTGATCGCCTTCGATATAGCGGCGCGTTGCCACTTGTGCGTCGACGATCCGCCATTGCACGGCCTCGGCGTCGGCGTCCTTCTGGACCTGGACCATGTCGCGTTTTTCCGGCGCCGTGCGAACCAGCGCCCAGAACACCGGCCGGTCCACCGGTTGCAGGGTCGACAGCGTCCAGTCCAGCCAGCGGTCGACGGCCGCGCGTGCCTGCGGACTATGCGGATAGATCGGCGAATTCTGGCCGTAGGCGAGGCAGAGATAGCGCATCACCGAATTGGATTCCCACAAGACGAAGTCGCCGTCGATCAGCGTCGGCACCCGGCCATTGGGATTCATCGCAAGGTAGGGCGCTTCATTGTTCTTGCCGAACTGCATGCCGGCATCGATGCGTTCATAGCCGAGATCGAGCTCGCGCAGGCACCACAGCACTTTCTGAACGTTGACCGAATTGGCCCGGCCCCAGATGGTGAGTTGTTGTTTGTTGTCACCCACGTGTTTTGCTCCCGGTGGTTTTCTTGCGGTGATCTTCTTGCAACCGGTTCATAGCGGAAGATCAGCAAAAAAGCGCGGGCCGCCTTGGATCAAACAAAACCTGGACCAAAAAAAACAGGCTCCGCCGCGTCGCGACGGAGCCTGATTTCACGTACGTTTGCCGTCAGCGGCCGAAGAACAACCACAACAGAAGAATTATCGGTATCGGTACGCCCAACAGCCACAACAAAATTCCTCGTCCCATCCTCGTATCCTCCAAATATCAATCGAGGAGAGAACGTGCGGGCGCGTGTCTTGTTCCTTCGCGCGGACCGAAACTGCGCATGCGGTGCCGCGTTATGATGGTGGAATGTCGGAGAGTGACTGTCCGATTCGAAACAGCGAATAGCCGTCTCGATCGATGGCTTCGCGCACCTCGGCGTTGACGTCGCCTGCTTCGCGGCTGCGCGTCAACGTCCAGTCGTCTTCCGAGGTTTCTGAGGGAAACGGCACGTCCGCTTTCGTCACCAGCCGGTAGCTGGGATGGCGGACGTGCACAAAGAAATTGTACCGTAACGTTTTCAAGCGAAGTGGATTCCGGTTCGCGTCAAGAGAGCCAGAGCCCGTTCTGATTCATTCAAGAACCGAACAGGCTCAACGCCTACCAGTGGCCGGTGTTCGGCATCGAGGTCCACGGCTCGGCCGGCGGCTTCGGGTCACCCTTCTGCAAGAGCTCGATCGAATGCAGATCCGGCGAGCGGACGAACGCCATGTTGCCGTCGCGCGGCGGGCGATTGATGGTGATGCCCATCTTCATCAGCCGATCGCAGGTGGCGTAGATGTCGTCGACCTCATAGGCGAGGTGACCGAAATAGCGGTCTTCGCCGTATTTCTCTTCGTCCCAATTGTAGGTCAGTTCGACCAGCGGCGCGCCGCGGGTGGCCGGCGAGGCCTTGAGCAGGCCTTCGTCTTCGGCGGCGCACAGGAACACCAGCGTGAAGCGGCCCTTGTCGTTGTCGATCCGGCGCACTTCCTTCAGCCCCAGCGCATCAGAATAGAATTTCATCGCGGCATCGAGATTGCGGACGCGCAGCATGGTGTGGAGAAAACGCATGTTTCTTGGCTCCCTTTGCGAGGCTTGGTTTTTGGTTCGGGGCTTGAATAGCAGCAAAATCCCCCACGGGGCAGGGGGCAAGATGCCATTCAGGCGCCACCCCGGGCCCTTTACATAGCGGTGTGGCTGGGAAAGTGATGGCAGTATGAAATACCTGCTTAGCGCTCTTCTCATCTCCGGCACGGCTCATGCAGCCGACCAACTTCCCAACAGCATGCTCGGGAAGTGGGCCTCTGACGCTGCTGCGTGCGGACAGCAGTCCAGCGAACTCGGGATGACGGTCGAACCCCGGACAGTGCTGTTTTACGAGCATGGCTTTCAGATCAAGCACATTACCCGGCTAAAGGATGGCTCACTAAAGGGAACAGGGTATGGTTTTGCAGACGATGGTCGGTCCAACGGTTCAATCACGCTTAAGCTGATTGATCCCAACAAGCTTCAGACCAAGGGAGATGTCTATCATCGGTGCGAAAAGCGAAATGGAGGCGCACGATGAGTGAAGCCGAAGTGAGCGGCCTTGCTGCGACCTTCCTCAACTATCACCGTTGCGGGAAGGATAAGCGCGCCGGGCGGGCCAAGCACGAGTGCCGGCGCGTCTGAACTGTGGGTAATTCGACCGTGGGCTGGACAGGCAAGCCCGTCCGCACATTATGCGTCGCGAGACGGAATCTCTGGAGGGCCTAGGGGGACAGTCTCGCTGAAGGCCACGCGGCGTAACGCCCGCGTGGCCTTTTGTTTTCCAATTATTTACGATTGCTCGTCCGCAAAATTGCGGACGCTGTTCGTTCTCCGAGAACAAAAGCGGAGCCGGCAGGCTAGCCATTGATCGCCTGGCGGGTGACGGCCGGAACGAACCTTTCTCCGCCGGGTTCTTTCCACAAAGGAGAGGAGCCATGACGGAGATCATCAAAGGCGTCAGCCCCATTACCCTTATCAACGTCTTCACCGTTGCCCCGGAAAAGGCCGACGAACTCGTCAAATTGCTCGACGAGGCTACTGACAAGGTCATGAAGCATCAGCCGGGATGCTGCCAACATTCACCGCGGCCTTAGCGGCAAACACGTCGCGAATTACGCTCAATGGCGATCGAAGGAGGATTTCGAAGCCATGCAGCGCAATCCCGAATGCAAAGAGCCACATGATGGCGGCAGGTAAGCTCGCGGAAAAATTCGAGCCCGAACTCTATGCGGTGGCCAGCGTCCACGTAAGACGCGCGGGGTGACGGCTACACAAGCGAAAGCCCCGCTCGGGGGAAGCAGGGCTTTCTGATGGGGATGAGTGTCTGGGGGACTACTCATCCATAAGTCACCGCACCGCGCAATTGGTTCAAACCGATTTTCGCGCGCTGCTGATCCGGAGTACTTGCCAAATTGTTCTTGTTATGTTCTATTCAAGCCATTCCCTGGAGGTTGATTCATGGACATCGAGAAACAACGCGAAATCATCAGGCTCTGGAACCGCATGCGCCGGGTCGAAGGCCCGATCGCCGAGGAAATCCGCATTCAGATCCTCGAATATTTTGTACAGCAGGACCGTCCGAAACGCGCGGCCTGATGAGGTTTGCTCGCGCGCGTCGCCACGGCGTTAAGGCGCTGGTGTCGAGAGCGTGATCTCGCACAGATATTTGCGCGGGGCGGACGCAGTATCCCAGCACAGAGCGCCGGTCGACAATCGCCATCGCTCCCCCGGCGGCAGGCACGTCGCCGGCAGCGCGAGGGACCAGGTTCACTTCCGATGGGCTAGACCTTGACGTCGACCAATGGGGCTGGCTCGGCCTGGGCGTGTTGTTCGATCTGTGCTTGCTGGGCCTGCGCCTTGGCGTCGTAGACGGCCTTCAGGTCTTCGTTGATCGTATTCGGCGGCGCCTTGGCGGTTTGGTCGACAAGGAGCTGGATTCTGGCCTGCGTCACTTCAACAGGTACGGGATAAACAAGCATGAGATTATCCTCCTGACCAAAAGCTGTCAGGCGTTCGTTTACACTTTGTAAAGAGATTGGGTTAACGGCGAATTGGGTTAATTGCCGAGTAGATCGGTACCGGGCAGGGACCGGCGAGACGTGCAGGGGATGCCGAGATGATTTTGGTGACAGGGAGTATTCTGGCGCGTGAGGACCGTTTTGAGGAGGTGCTGGCCGCCTGCCTTGACCATGTCGAGCGCTCCCGCACGGAGCCCGGCTGCATCTCGCACGACGTGCATGTCGACTGCCAGAATCCAATGCGCCTGTTTTTCTTCGAGCAATGGGCGGACGAGGCAGCGCTGCGCACCCATTTCGCCGTTGAAGGCTCGAAAGCGTTCGTCAGATCGCTCAAGGGCCGGATCGTCGAAACCACCGGGACCAGGATCTATCGCGCGGAATCAATTCCGCGATAGCCGCGCTGCAAGCCGTGTCGCGCAACGCGCCACGCGTCTTGTCGCCTGCGAGTCTTAGAGGGTCTTGTCCAGCCGTTCGGCGTAGAGCCGGAATTTCTCGGCCATCTCGAAGAGCTTCTTCGAGGCCTCGGGATCCCTGACGGCGCGGGCCAATCGCTTGGCTCGGATGGACTGGTCTCGGTAATGATCTGCCTGGGTCATGTCAGCACCTTTTCGGATAGGTACAAATCGGACCAAGAAGGTTCGATCACGACGGATGCGAACAGCCGATAGCGTCCGAAGCGCTCCGATCAGGCCGGCCTGGCGGCAGGCGGCGCGTGGGCCACGATGCGGTTTGCCATCGGCGAGCGCTCGCGAAGTAACCCGATCTTAAGCGGCGGCCGGTCCGGAAAGCGCGCCCCCTGTTCGTTCTTCGAAGAACAAAAGGAGTCTTGCTTCGATGTTTCGGATTCCCTGGCGCAGCGCTTCGCGTGTCGCCCCAGCCTCTGGTCCGATCCATTTGATCGTGTTGCACTAGTCCGTGCTGTGCCGATGCGTATGTCGCTCGAAGGGAAAGCTCGATGCGTCCGGCCGCCGGGGGTGTGGACGGGTGCGCAGCAAGCATTGGGCGCAACGCCGGAAAACCCATTTTGCGCCCTGTGATTTACCTGTGGATTTGCTGCGGACAAGTGCGTGCGTACAGGATCGGGTGGGGTGCGCGCCAACCGGCGAGGTCAACGATCCCTTTCCGAACCGCCAATAACCCTATTCAGTTAGGTTAAGACCGGGATTGCGTTGTGCTTATCAGAGGTTGCGCTAGGGATGGCTGGAGGAAACAGCCATGGTCCCTTCGTTTCATAACGCCGACAAGCCGACGCACCGACGCGTGATGGTGGTCGGGCTGCTGTTTTGCCTGGCCTTCGTCGGCATCAGTTTTTCACTGCGGTCGCAACCGGAAACCGGACATGTGCTGGTCAAAGCTGACAGGCTGGTCCGGACGGCGGGCGAGCCGCACAAGGCGAACTAGGATTCCCTAGCGGTCCGGCAATTTTTCGCCGCGCGGCTTGTGATATTTAGCGATGCCGATAAAGCCGGCAAACGCGATCACGTTCAGCAGAACTTCCAGCCATGGGGGCATCGTTGCACCTCTTTCGGGAACAAATTCCCGGGGCGGCAATCGGTTCCTTCTTGCCTGGATGGGCGTGGATATTTTGCGGGCAGGGCCCTCCGCGAAATGAAAAACCCCGCCAGCCTCCGAAGACGCTGACGGGGTGTTTCATGCTTTCACCTCTGGCAAGGTTGCTGCACTTGGCTTGGGAACGCGCATCCGCAGGGTTCGTTCCCGGCGCGCTCCGAAAATTTTTTGGCGGAAATGGCGGGCCGGTTCCGCCTGGTGGCGCACTTACAAAAGAGCCCGGAGCATCACCCCGGGGCTTTTGCTGATCGGACTTTGACGCTAGCGCCAGAACGATGGGCGGTTAAATCCGCTCCAGGCTTTGCCGAGCGTGGTTGCGTAATATTCCTCGCGCTCGCGTTCGAATTTTTCCTGGGTGGCCTTGAAGCTCGCGACCCGTGCTGCGATTTCTTCGCGCGCACGCGCGAGCCTGTCGTCCTGTTCGTTCATTGCCCATCCTTTTTGGAGTCGTGTTTTTGAGTCGTCCCGGTTGCCATTGACGGTTGCGATTGGGGCGTGAATTGGGAAGCCACGTTGCGGGATTGTGGTCGTCTGTTTGCAAAGCGAAGGCGGTGGATAAGGCCCGCGCGCCGCTTGTTGCGTGCGCACCTTCCCGGTAGCGACGAGCAAATCGGAGGTTCGCATGGCAAAGATCGATCTGGATTCACTGAGCATCGAAGAACTCGCAGCACTGCGCGAGCACGCCACCGACAAGCTGTTCGAGAAGGTCGCCGCACGCCGCGCCGAGCTCGAGGCGGAACTGGAAAAACTCGCGCAATACGGCAAGCCTGCGAAGAAAACGGAGAGCGCGCCCGTCGCCAAGGTCAAGAAGACCGAAGAAGTGCGGGAACCCAAGGAACCCGTCGCCAAAGCCGCTTGATGATGCCTGCTTGATGGCGCGGCTGATGTTCGGTTGTGCGGGGGCTGACCGAACAGCCGATCCGATTGGCCGCGCTACCGTCGGCGCGGCCAATTTTGTTTGACGTGTTTTCCGTTGCGGGGCAGGCTTCCGCCTGGAAACGCTTTGAAAATCGGATGTTGACGTGATCGCACCAGACCTTCGCAGCGGCGTCGAACAGCTCGGCAACATGATCGCCGAGGCATCGTCCATCGTTCCCTTTACCGGCGCCGGCATCTCGACCGAATGCGGCATTCCCGATTTCCGCTCGCCTGGCGGATTGTGGACTCGCAATCGTCCGATTCCGTTCGACGAGTTCGTCGCCAGTTCCGACGCCCGTGACGAGGCCTGGCGGCGGCGCTTTGCGATGGAGCCGACCTTTGCCGCGGCGAAGCCCGGCCGTGGACACAGGGCGCTGGCCTCGCTCTACAAGGCCGGCAAAATCCCCGCGATCATCACCCAGAACATCGACAATCTGCACCAGACGTCCGGTTTCAAGGCCGACGACGTGGTCGAACTGCACGGCAACACCACCTACGCCCGCTGCATCGGCTGCGGGCAGGCTTACGATCTGCCCTGGGTCAAGGCGCGCTTTGACGAGACCGGCGGCGCGCCCGATTGCACGGTTTGCGACGAACCGGTCAAGACCGCGACCATTTCGTTTGGACAGGCAATGCCGGAAGACGCGATGCGCCGCGCCACGGAACTGGCCCAGCATTGCGACCTGTTCCTCGCCATCGGATCCTCGCTAGTCGTTTGGCCGGCCGCCGGTTTTCCGCTGATGGCCAAGAACTGCGGCGCCAAGCTTGTCATCATCAATAACGAGCCGACGGAACAGGACGATGTCGCCGATCTCGTGATCCGGCACGACATCGGAGAGACACTTGGACCGTTTGTAGGCAATTGAACTGCAATTGATTCGAGGCTTGCAAGCCTGTTCATAGTTCCCGCCTGAATTGTTTTTTTAGCTATGCGCCGCATGCGGGAGTGTTATCTTTTGATTCGAGAGATTCGCGCGGCGTTATCATGAGTGGTCATGGATGGGCGCGTGTTCCGGTCCGCTACGGTGATAGCGGACCGCATTTGAATGTGTGAGGTCCGGGGTCATGGGGTCGGACGGATTTGAGTCCAAGAAGCTCGGGGGGCCGCCGTCAGGCGGGACAGGGCAGAACAGGCTTGGACCAGGTGAATATTCTGCCGGCGCCGAGCGCGATCCGGGGATGGATGCTCTTTCTGGTCTCGGCGAAACTGCTGCGAACCTGGTCGAAATATCCGGCGTCATCAAATGGTTCGACGCCTCGAAAGGCTACGGCTTCATCGTTCCCGACAATGGCTGGCCCGACGTGCTGCTGCACGTCACGGTGCTGCGCCGCGATGGCTATCAGACCGCGTATGAAGGTGCGCGGCTTGTGGTCGAATGTGTGCAACGCGCCAAGGGCTATCAGGCCTTCCGCATCGTCTCGATGGACGAGTCCACTGCGATCCATCCGGCGCAGATGCTGCCGCCGCGAACCCATGTCAGCGTTACGCCGACCTCAGGTCTGGAGCGCGCACAGGTCAAATGGTTCAACCGGCTGCGCGGTTTCGGCTTCCTGACCTGCGGCGAAGGGACGCCCGACATCTTCGTGCATATGGAAACGCTGCGCCGCTTCGGCATGACCGAGCTGCGGCCTGGCCAGTACGTGCTGGTGCGGTTCGGGCCCGGCTCCAAGGGCATGATGGCCGCGGAGATCCACCCCGAGACCGGGCCGTCGGCACTGTCGTCGCACTAACTGCCCGTATCCGCTGTCCGGCCTGTCACCTGACGGAATCGTGAGCCGGTCGGTGGCTGCGCGTGCGCCGGCCTCTGGCCTTTGCCGCAATCATCGGGTTAGGATTTCCTGGCAATAGCCTAAATCCCCCTGGATCATCCTGGTGTCCGGCGTGAGTGTTGTGATGAATTTGGTTTCGATGGTTGCGCCCGTCTTGCGCGGGCGGCTGACGGCGTCGCTGCTCGCAGCGCTGGGCCTGCTCGTTAGCCTCGGCGCAAGCCCAGCGGCGCAGGCCGCCAGCATTCAGCCGCTCGAGATCGTCACCAAATCCGGCGTGCAGGTGTTCTCGGTCGAGATGGCGACGACCGAAGAGGAGAAGACCACGGGGCTGATGCACCGCAAGGAATTGCCCGACGGCAAAGGCATGCTGTTCGATTTCTCGCCCGAACAGCAGATATCGATGTGGATGAAGAACACCTACATCTCGCTCGACATGATCTTCATCCGCGCCGACGGCCGCATCCTGCGGATCGCGGAGAATACCGAGCCGATGTCGACCAAGATCATCTCGTCGGGCGGGCTCGCCAAGGGCGTGCTGGAGGTGATTGCCGGCACGGCGCAGAAATACGGCATCAGGCCCGGCGACCGGGTGGCCCACCCCCTGTTCAACGGCCGATAGGGCATAGGGCCGCCAGCGCGTTGCTGCGCCCGTTCGGCGCGCCATGGGCGGTCCGCTGCAGGGCCTGGACACAAAATATCAAAAACAACCCCATGCAAAGTTAGGACGGGCCCCCCGGCCAGAGCCGACGCCAGGCCGCCCAGCGCCTTGCTGGCGGGCCCCCAAGCGTGTATCGACGTGTCCATTCCCAGCACCAATCGGGGTATAGCGCAGCCTGGTAGCGCGGCAGTTTTGGGTACTGCAGGTCGTTGGTTCGAATCCAGCTGCCCCGACCAATAATCGTTTGAATTTACTGGTTATTTTTTGATTGGTGCAAGCGCCCGCGTTCCTTTAGACGGATATCAGCGCTGCGCGGCCTGCCACGCCAGCAGGCGGTGTTCGGCCATCGACATCGCCACCGACGTTACGTAGCCGGTCACGCCGAGCAGGATGACGCCGGCGAACAGATCGGCCGAGCGGAAGGCTCTGGCCGAGAGCAGCACCCAATGGCCGAGACCGTCGAGGCCGGCGAGGATTTCGCAGACCACGGAGAGGATCAGCGCCACGGTGAGGCTTAGGCGCATGCCGGCCAGAATGTCGGGACTGGCGGACGGCAGCGCGATCTTGAAGATGACCGCCAGCCGCGACATCTGCAGCGAGCGCGCCACCTCGTAGAGGCGAGGTTCGACCGCCACAAAGCCATGAATGGTCGCCAGCATGATGGGCCAGATGGCACCAAAGGCGATCACGAACAGCGCCATGGCCTGGGTCAGCCCCAGCATCGCAATCGCGACCGGGATGATGGCCGATACCGGCAACGGCCGCAGAAATTCCAGCGACGGCGCCACATAGGTCCGCATTATCCGCGACGAGCCGATGATCGCGCCGATCGCGATGCCAGCGATCGATGCGGCGAGCCAGCCATAGGCCATGTGCTCGAGCGTACCTGCGAGCTTGCTCCCGAGATCGCCGTTGGAAAATCCACGCACCAGCGAGGCCCAGGCCCGGTCCGGACCCGGCAGGAACACCGGCGAGACCAGCTTCAGATTGGCGATCAATTGCCACAGCGCAATGAAGGAGGCGGCGACCGCAAAGCTTGCGGCGCGCCAGAGCCAGAGCCAGAGGCTTGCGTTGCGGTTCATGCGCTGTCTCCGCTCAACGCGGCGCGGCCGAACAGGCGGTGCTGCGCCACCACCAGCAGGATATTCAGCGCGTAACCGATGGCGCCGATCCAGACCAGATAGGCCAGCATCAGGTCGGGCCGCAGCGCCTGCTGCGCCAGCATCATCCCGGCGCCCAGCCCCAGCGGATTGATCGCGATTTCGACTGTGACGGCGACGATCAGCGCGATACCGGCCGACAACCGGAACGCCACGAAGATCCGCGGCAGCGCGGCGGGGATGATGATCTTCCAGACCCGCTGCGGCGCGGGTAGCCGCAGCGCCCGCGATACTTCCATCAACCGCGGTTCGATACTGCGTACCGCCGCCCGGCTCAGGATCAGGATCGGCCAGACGCAGGCGAACGCGACGATCACGATTTCCATGCGATAGCCGAACCCGAGCGCAATCAGCGCGATCGGCAGCAAGGCGATCGACGGGATCGGCCTGACAGCCTCGACCGTCACTTCCATCAGGCGGTTGAGCGTGTCTGAAATCCCGAAGGCAATGCCGAGCGCCAGCCCGATGACGGTGCCGATCGCGAGGCCCGCAAAGGCTGAGAACAGCGTGTCACGCGTTGCTGTGAGGATGGAGAAGTCTGCAAAGGCGCCGGCGAGCGCCATGATGATTTCGCTTGGTGGCGCCAGGCTGTCGCTTTGCAGATGCGTCGCGCGCGCCCAGGCCTCGAAGGCGAGCAGCACCGCCATCGGCAGTATCAGCGCCTTGACTTTATCCTTGGCCTTATCCGTCGTCACTGTTCGGTCGCCTTGATGAAGTCGAACAGCTGCCGCCGCAGCCGCAGAAATTCCGGGTGTTCGCGGGTCGAAAGCTGATCGCGCGGCCGCGGCAGATTGACCGCAAGCTCAATGCCGATCCTTCCGGGATGCGGCAACAGGCCGATGACGCGGTCGCCGAGATAGATGGCTTCGTCCAGATCATGCGTCACGAAGATCACGGTTGCGCCGCTTGCAGCCACCAGCGCCAGCACCTCGTCCTGCAAGCCCTGCCGTGTCATCGCATCAAGCGCGCCGAATGGTTCGTCCATCAGCAGCGTCTTCGGCTCCTGCGCGAGGCAGCGCGCGATCTGCAGCCGCTGCTGCATGCCGCCGGACATTTCGGCGGGATATTTTCCGGCATGGCCGGGCAGGCCCACCGTGCGCAGCAATTCCTCGATGCGGGCAGGGCGCTCGGCGGAGGGCATCCCGCCCGCTTCGAGCGCCAGCGACACATTGCCGGCCGCGGTGCGCCACGGCAGCAGCGCCTTGCCGTAATCCTGGAAGACGATGGCGATCTCGCGCCGCGGATGCAGCATCAGCTGGCCGTCGAAATCCACCCTGCCGCTGGTCGGCTGGTAGAGCCCCGCCGCCAGCCGCAGCGCGGTGGTCTTGCCGCAACCGGACGCACCGACGACGCAGAGGAATTCGCCGGGCCGGACGCCAAGGCTCAAATTCTCGATGATGGTCTTGCCGCCGAGCTGGAGCGTAACGTCCGTGAACGCGATCTGCGGTCTCGGTTGGCCGGGAATGACTTCGAAGCGTTTTGCGGCGTTTGCCATGGCGTCAGCTCTCGCTTCCATTGGGGTAGACGATGTCGATCGTCGAACGCAGATGCGCCTCCAGCATCGCCTGCGCGCCGGCGATATCGCGGGAAAGAACGCGGTCGGCAAGCAATTGGTGGACGCGTACGAACTTCTTGCCGCTGTCGAGGGAGCGCATCATCACGCGGCGGTAGCGGTAGGCTTGGTCGTAGAGATCGGAATGCGCGGCCAGCAGCCGCCTGGAGCCGCAGCCGGTCAGAAGCGCGGTGTGGAAACCCTTGTGCAGCCGGTCGAAGTCCTCGGCGCCTTCGCGGAATTCATCGCCGGTCCGCTCGATGTGCCGGCGCATTTGGTGCAGCGTGCTGACAATGCCGGCCTCCCAGGCATCGTCGCCATGGGTGATCGCCAGCTTGATCGCCTCGATCTCGACCGCGGTCCGCATCACGGTGATATCGTGCAGGTCTTCGCGGCTGACGTCGGCAACACGAAAGCCGCGCTGTCCGGTTCCGACGATCAGCCCGCGCGACATCAGCCGCGACAAACCTTCGCGCAGCGGCGTCGCGCCGATCTCATAGCGCTGAACCAGATCGACGATCCCAAGCCGCGATCCCGGCGCGAGATGCCCGGCCAGTATGTCGTGCTCGACCAGCGTGGCTGCGCGCTCGCTTAAAGTTGCGGCCTCAGTCGCGGGTTGGCTCGAATTGCGCTCGGTAGTCGACATTGCAACAGCCTCACTTCAGAACCAGTTTGGCGGTATCGAGCCTGGATTGCAGCATTCTCTGCGACGACATTACCTCGATCCACCAGCTCAACTGCTCGGGCTTGAGCGCCGGCTCGGATTGGTTCGGGGGCGTCGCCTTGACCAATTCGATCGGCTGCTTGGTGAATTTGGCAATCGACGCGGAGGCCTTTTCGCGATCGCCATTGACGATCAGCGCGGATTCAGCGATCGCATCGCGAAATTTCTTGATCGCGACGGCGTTCTTGTCGGCCCATTCGCGGGATGCCGCGTAGAAAATGATCGGCTCGGTGCGCGCGAGCTCGGCTGCATAACGCGCGCCGACCGAGCCCAATCCTGCGTTCAGCATACGCGTCACGAACGGCTCGGCGGTCAGCACGGCATCGACGCTGCCTGATTTGATGATGTCGGACATGGTCGGGAAGGTGACCTCGACGAAATTGACGCGTCTGGGATCGACGCCTTTGTCCACCAGCCACTTTACGAACAGCACATGCAGGAAGGCGTTGAGGCCGGGCGCGCCGACTTTCTTGCCGACGAAATCCTTTGGCTCCTTGATGGTGATGCCGTTGCGGACGAAGGCGGCGATGCTGTCCTGGTTCACCGGGCTCATCACGCTCGCGCCGGCGATGGCGACGAGGTCGAGGCCGCCGTCAACGGCCTGCAGGAACACGGTCGAGGTTGGTCCACCGATCTGAATCGAGTTGGAAAGGATCGCGGCGGGGATGTTCGAATTGATGCCGATCGGCGTCATCTCGACTTCAAGCCCGTGCTTTTTGAAGATGCCTTCGTCGATCGCCACCATGGCGGAGGCGCAATCCGACGTCGCCGTGCAACCGACCTGAATCTTGGCCTGCGCGACGGCAGCTCCCGTCAGCGCCAGGCTGACCGCATAGGTTGCAAGGATCGTTTTCACGGTCATCTCCCTGGTTTACATTTTTGGTGCTTGATTATCGATATTTTTTTTGATCATATATTTCATCCAAAAGCAAGAGGGCGGCAAACAATGAAACTCGCAACGTTCAAATCCGGCGGTCAGGAAAAGGTCGGGATCGTGCATTCCGGCGACGGCAAACTGTTCGATCTGGCCGCGGCCGCCGGCCGGAACGGCGCCGCCAATCCGGCCTTCGTTTCCATGCTTGCCCTGATTGATGCCGGCGAAGGCGCGCTCGAACGGGCATCGGCCGTGTTCGACAAGCACGGCAAGGACGAAAGCCTGTCGGTATCCGTTGCAACGGCAGATATCCTCGCCCCGATCCCGGAGCCGCGGCAGATGCGGGACGGCATGTCGTTTCCGCTGCACATTCTCCAGGCCCCGCGCGGCCAGCTCAAGCTCGCCGCACGCGCCAGGAACGACATGGCGGAACTGGCGCGCATCGAGGCCGAGCCGCTCGGCGAATTGCCGGAGGTCTATCGCAAGCAGCCGATCTATTACATTACCAACCGCTTCAGCGTCCGCGGCACCAACACCACCGTAAAGTGGCCGCGCTACAGTCAGGTGATGGATTATGAATGCGAATTCGGCATCATCACCAAGAACAAGGGTGCCAACATTTCCGCCGCGAAAGCCAAGGATCACATCTTCGGTTTTACGATCTTCAACGATTTTTCTGCGCGCGACGCCCAGCGTATCGAAATGGAGGGGCGGCTCGGCCCCGCAAAAGGCAAGAGTTTCGATGGCGGCAATGTAATGGGACCGTGGATCATCACGCCCGACGAGCTCGGTGATCCCTACAAATTGAAGATGGAAGTGCGCGTCAACGGCAAGATGCGCTCGCAAGGGGTTTCCGATGGAATGCTGTTTTCATTCGAGGAGATTATCGCCCATGTCACCAGGGACGAGACGCTGATGCCCGGCGAATTCATCGGCTCCGGAACGGTCGGCAATGGCTGCGGACTGGAACTCGGCTGGTATCTCGAACACGGCGACAGCATCGAGCTTGAAGTCGAAAAGATCGGTATCCTGAAGAACCGGGTCGAACGGCAATAGGCCGCCGCGACCACGCCACCACAACAAGAACCAAAAACATTCAGCGAGGAAACGCCAATGGCGCGCAAGTTGATCGATATCTCCGTTCCCCTGCAAAACGATGTACCCGCCGATCCGCCGGGCGGTCATCCGACCATCCAGTACATCGACCACCAGCAGGGCCTGCCGCGCATGCTGCAGTTCTTTGACGGGCTGAAGGCCGAAGATCTGCCGGACGGGCAGGGCTGGGCGGTCGAGCAGGTGCAGCTCTCGACCCACAACGGCACCCACCTGGATGCGCCCTGGCACTTCCATCCCACCATGAACCGGGGTGAGCGATCCTGGACCATCGACGAGGTGCCGCTGGAATGGTGCCTACAGCCGGGGGTGAAGCTCGACTTCCGGCATTTTGCCGACGGCTATGTGGCGACCGCCAAGGACGTGGAGAACGAGCTCAAGCGTATCGGTCATACCCTGTCGCCGCTGGAAATCGTGGTGGTCAACACCAGCGCCGGCGTCAAATACGGCCGGCAGGATTACGTCACCTCGGGCTGCGGCATGGGCTATGAGGCGACCATGTATCTTCTGGAGCGCGGCGTGCGGCTGACCGGCATCGACGGCTGGAGCTGGGATGCGCCGTTCGTCTACACCGCAAAGAAATATGCCGAGACCAAGGACGCCAGCCTGATCTGGGAAGGCCACAAGGCCGGCCGTCACATCGGCTATTGCCACATCGAGAAGTTGCACAACCTCGAGCAACTGCCATCAACCGGGTTCACGGTGTCCTGCTTCCCGGTGAAGATCGAACGCGCTTCGGCGGGCTGGACCCGGGCCGTCGCTATTCTCGACGGATAGATCCGTCGCTAGCGAGAAACGCCGAGAGGAATTTCAGGATGGAATTGCGCCGAGCTTGTTGGCAGATGCTTCTGCGGGAGTGAGTCCGTTTCGTCGATCAGCCCGATGCCGCCGCGGCTTCATCCTGACGGCGCGCTGACACTGACAACAGCGATCGCGCGCCGCAACGCGACAGTGCGCATGTCGATTGAGCGCAGCTCGCTCAGTGGAAGTGTCAAATTAGCGGCAAAGAAAAAGGTGCGCCGGTTGTCCGGCACACCTGATTATTGTTTAGACCGTGCGTAAATTTTCGCCGATCAATCCGATATCAGTAATACCTGCAGACGCGAACGCCGTACGCATTCCACCAGCAGCGGGGTCCGCCGCGAACCACGGGAACACCGTAGAAGCCATAGCCCCGGCCCCGGCCATAATAACCACGGCCGCGACCCCAGCCGCCGCCGCGATAGAAACCACGACCGCCACCGCGACCCCACCCGCCGCCACGGCCTCGTCCACCGCGGGCTTCCGCCGGCGACGTCGTTGCACCTACCAGAATGGCAGACGTGCTGGCGACGTAGACGAACAACAAGGCGAGCGCTGCAAGACAACGCGTCAGGATATTGTAGCGTTTAGCCATTCTAGAATCTCCCGGTCACTTTCTAAACCACCTGGACTTCCGCATTATCAAACTTAGACGCTCGAAAATGCCTTTGGTTCAGATGAGCTAAGATAATATCTTTACTAAGGTTCTTTCGGCAATTCGGGACTTTATTAAGACGGAAAGATAAGGTCAAGTTACACTCCGGCTTGCGACGAATTCTCGCGTTGCGCCGTTCATCTTCGTTCATCTTCGTTCATCTTTCTGTCCGATGATTGTGCACTGCAGAATTACCGAAACGAAAACTCGGCAAGACAAACCAGCCGAACAACCAGGCAAAAAAACGGGCAAGAAAAACCAGGCAAGCCCAAGCCAGCAACTTGACGTCGACACGATCTCGAGCACGACGGTCCCCGCCTTAAAGAGTATCCATGCCCAAACAGCACACCTACGTTCTCGGCCTGAACACCTACGACCATGACGTGAGCGCCTGCCTGCTACGCGACGGCGCCATCGCATTCGCGATCGCCAAGGAGCGGATCACGCGGGTCAAGCACGCGTCCGGCTTCTACAAGGAGGTGATCGACTATTGCCTCGAGGCAGAAGGCATCACGCTGGATGACATCGATCTGATCGTTCGCAATTGCTACATCATGCCGGTAGGGGAAATGGAAGAACGGCTGGTCTATTTTGACGCGCCGGGTTTCCTTCCCGAATTTGAACGGGACGACGCGGCCAAGCACCCGTTGTATTTGTCGCACTCGGAGAAGGTGGTAACGATCTCCCACCATCTGGCGCACGCCTACAGCGCGTTCGCGGTATCGCCGTTCGAGGAAGGCGTGGTGATGATCGTCGATGGCGTCGGCAGCTATCAGTCCGACGTCATGGAGTCCTATCCCTCGGGCGACACCGCAACGCCGCTCGCGCGCGAATCCGAGAGCTATTACAAGTTCAAGGGATCGACGATCGAATGCCTGAAGAAGGTTTTCATGGAGCCGGACCGCGGCTTCCTGAGCGATGAATTCTACAACATGCCGGGGATGGGCGCGCTCTACAGCCGGGCGTCGACCTACATTTTCGGCGACTGGAATAAATGCGGCGAGCTGATGGGGCTCGCACCCTATGGCCGCCACAACGCGGTCGCGAGCCTGATGGGGCTGAAAGACGGCACGCTGCAGGTGCCGCACTGGACCACCGATCTCAAGCAGCCCTACATCCAGGACGGCAGCACCTGGGAAAAGAGCCCGGCGATGCGGCACTGGGAGGATCTGGCCTGGCGGGTGCAGGACGACACCGAGAACGTGCTGCTCGCCCGCGCGCGCTGGCTGCGCGAGACCACCGGGGCCAAGAACCTGACGATGGCCGGTGGTGTCGCCCTGAACTGCGTGGCCAATGGCCGGCTCGCCCGTGAAGCCGGTTTCGACAATATCTGGATCCAGCCGGCGACCGGCGATGACGGCATTGCGATCGGCTGCGCCTATTACGGCTGGCTCGAGATCCTGAAGCAGCGCCGCAACTTCGTCATGGAGCATTCCTATATCGGCAAGCCCTATAGCGATGCGGATGTCGCGGCCGCGCTGCAGCGGTTTTTGGTGCGCATCCAGATCGACGCGAGACGCAGCGACAATGTTTGCCGCGATACCGCGAAGTTGCTCGCCGATCAGCGCGTGATCGGCTGGTTTCAGGGCGGCTCCGAGTTCGGCCCGCGGGCGCTCGGCAACCGCAGCCTGCTCGGCGATCCCCGCAAGCCCGAGATGAAGGACATCCTGAACAGCCGCGTCAAGCACCGGCAGGCGTTCCGCCCGTTCGCGCCGATCGTATTGGCCGAGCGGATGAAGGATATTTTCGAGGGCGACGCGGATTCGCCGTTCATGCTGCTTGCGAAGCCGGTGCGCCCTGAGTGGCGCGACAAGATACCGGCGATCGTGCATGTCGACGGTACGGCGCGCGTCCAGACCGTGCGCGAAGCGACCAATCCGAAGCTGTACCAGTTGTTGAAGGAGTTCGATGCGTTGACCGGCGTTCCCGTGCTGATCAACACGTCATACAACATCAAGGGCGAGCCGATCGTCGAGACGCCGCGCGATGCCGTGGCCTGCTTCCTGACCACGGGGGTCGACCATCTGATCATGCACGACACGGTGGTATCGAAGACCGCCATGCACAAGATCGTCGGACCGCTGGTCGATACCTACGACGACGTGAGGAACCTGGTGTCAGCGACCGCCCGGTCGGCCTGAAGGTGGCCGTTCTGGAAGTTGAGGACACCGATCAAGCCGCTTCGATCAAGCGGCCGCTTTCGGCGCCGGCTTGGGCAACGGCTTGTCCTGCCGTTTCGACCAGGAAATATAGTAGGCGACGATCGTCATGATCGCGATGCCGGTCACGCTGACGAAGATCTGCGCGAACAGCGAGCCGGAGCTCAGCGACAGCTGGAAGTGCCCGACGAACGACAGGAACACGCCGACGCAGAATACCGCGAGCGATTGCTGGCCGCAGACCACCAGCGGATCGAATATTCTCCATTCCAGCGCCGGCCAATCCTTCGGGATGAACCGGATCACCATGATCACGATCACCACGAAATGGATGAAGCGGTAGGGCGCCAAATTGGTCTTGTCGTTCGGATTGAACATCGAATAGAGCCAATGCGGGAACATGTTTCCGAAATCCGGAAACCTGCCGGCCATCGTCATGACCAGCGCCAACAGCAGATAGGCGATACAGAAATACAGCGTCAGCGGGTGATTGATCACCGCCGCCGACCGCCGGGCGCCGCCGAGCGCGCACCAGGAGCCGAACACGAACAGCACCTGCCAGGCGAACGGGTTGAAGTACCAGGTTCCGGTCGGGTAGGCCGCCAGGTTCCAGCCGGTTTGCCGCGACACCAACCACAGCACGATTGCGGCGACCATGGTCCAGTTGGGCTGGCGCAGCATCATCCACAGCACCGGCGGGAACAGTCCCATCAGCACGATGTAGAGCGGCAGCACGTCGAGGTTCACCGGCTTGAACTTCAGGAACAGGCCCTGGCGCAACGTTTCGGTCGCGTTGTCGACCAGGCCGACGACGTTGAACTCGTTGACGAGCTCGGAATCGCCAAACCGCAGCGCGAGGTAGCTGATCGAGGCGATATAGATCACGAACAGGATGATGTGGGCGACGTAGAGCTGCCAGACGCGCTTGGTCAGCCGCGTGGCGCCGACGATGAAGCCGCGGTCGAGCATCATCCGGGCATAGACGAAGGAGGCGGTATATCCGGAAATGAAAACGAACAGGTCGGCCGCGTCGCTGAAGCCGTAGTTGCGGGTCGTGATCCAGTTCACCACGTTGTCCGGGATGTGATCCAGATAGATCGCCCAGTTCGCAACCCCGCGAAACAGGTCGAGCCGGAGGTCGCGTCCTTTTTCGGGCAGGGTGGCGTTGATTTTCATTGGAGCCGCTTCGATGTGATGCTGTCGGGACGATCGCGCCGCCGGACCAAGCCTTGAATCAGGCCTCGAACCATACGCGGGCCGCAGGGCGGACGAAGATTGTCACAGTGCAGCATAATGACTATACCGGTCCGGAATGGTACATCCGGGGTTATGGAATCACCGATCAAATCCCTGAAAGGTGTCTCTATACTATCCCGGCCGTCTGCGCCAAACGTCTCCAAGTCTCGTGTCTTTAAGTCGCACATCTCTGAAGGTTCGACCATCCATGACCGCACGCATTTTTAAGCCCGCCAAAAACGCGATGCAATCGGGCAGGGCCAAGACCCGGGAATGGCAGCTCGACTACGAGCCCGAGCAGCCCCGGGCGATCGAACCGTTGATGGGCTGGACCTCATCCGGCGACATGAAGCAGCAGCTCACGCTCCACTTCGACACCAAGGAAGACGCGGTGGCCTATTGCGAACGCAAGGGCATTCCCTACCAGGTGATCGAGCCCAAGGACTCCGCGCACCGCCAAGTCGCCTATGCCGACAATTTCGCGTTCCGGCGCGGCGAGCCCTGGACGCATTAGGCCCGGGACCCATTACGTCATCGACCCCATTGAGCCTTGGAAGCGCTAGGGACTGTTTTCCCCGGGCATCGGCAGGGGCGCATCCTTCGCGACGCCAAGGACCGGCAAGCTTCTGATAGTCCGAACCTCGGGCATGGCGGCGAACTGCCGAAGCTGCTGATGCATCCCCTCGACATCGGGCGCGACGCATTTGAGTAAAAAGTCCGCTTCTCCCGAGATGCGCCAGCTTTGCAGAACCATGGGCAGGGCCGCAATCGAGGCTTCGAACGCTTCCAGCGTCGCCTTGGCCTGGCTCGCCAGTTGGATCGATACGAACGACACGACCTCGTAGCCGAGCACCTTCTCGTCGATCGTGGCGCGGATCGCCTTGATCACGCCGCGGCTGCGCAGGGACCGCACACGCCGCAGGCAAGGCGGCAGGGAGAGGCCGACACGACTGGCCAGTTCGTTGATCCGGATGCGTCCATCCTTCTGAAGCTCGGACAATATCTTCCGGTCGATGTCGTCGAGCTTGTGATTGGCTGTCATGGCTGCTCGTCCGCGCTCAGGAGTCCGCCGCTGCTAGACAGCTGCAACCCGCCGTGGCTTGCGGATGCTGCGGGCAGGGGCGCTCGCGGCCTGCGGCGACACGCCCGACAGCACCAGCTTCTCATGGGCGGCGATGATCGCGTCCCTGGTCAGGCGTCCGCCCGGCCGGTACCAGGTGCAGAGGCCGGTCAGGAGCGCCAGGATCGCAAACGTCGCCACCTTGACATCGACGACTTCGAAGACGCCTTCGGAAACGCCCTCCGAGAGGATACGCGCCAGCCGCGCCTCATAGGCGCTGCGCAGCGCCACGATCGCCTCATAGTTCTTCGGCTCCAGGCTGCGCAGTTCGGAATTGGCGATGAAGACCTCGCGCTTGCGGCTCATGTGGTAGGTGACGTGGAATGCGACGAAGGCGCGGAGCTTTTCCTCCGGACCTTGCTTACCTTCCAGCGCGAGATCGAGCTGACGAATGAGTTCGTTGACGTGGTCCTGCACCAGTTCGAACAGCAGTTCCTGCTTGGTGCTGATATGATTGTACAGCGATCCCACCTGGATCCCGACCTCGGCGGCGAGGTCGCGCAGGCTCATCGCCGAATAGCCCTGTTCGAAGATCAGGCGTAGCCCGGCCTTGCGGATCGCTTCCAGCGTCTTCGGGCCATAGGAGCCGATCGTACGTGCCATCTGGTCCTCGGGGTGGTGGATTGAAACGCTTATAAAGATACAAACGACCGTATGTTTATTGCATGAGATGTGAGGAATTTCAACGGCATAACATGCCATTTTGGCAAAACTCAAAAATCATGACCATCCTCTTGCAGCTCTATTAAAAAAACGTATGATCGTTTTTAATTCGGAGGAGGCGTGATCGTGCAAGCGGGCCCGCAATCCCGGCTGCCGGGACACTTCGCCGCAAAGATGGTACAGCCTGTCGCGCCGTTTCGCGAGAGGTCTTGTCCCGCCAGTCCTAGAGGCCACGCACCAACCGCCCGTCACCCAAAGAAACGATAGGCCATGTCGCTTCATTCAACGATCGATCCCACATCCGCCGATTTTGCCCGCAACGCCGAAGTGATGCGCGGCCTCGTCGCCGACCTCAGAGAAAAACTCAAGGTGGTTGCCGGCGGCGGCGGTAAAACCTCACGCGCACGGCATACCTCGCGCGGCAAAATGCTGGCGCGCCAGCGCGTCGACCTGCTGATCGATCCCGGCACCGCATTCCTCGAATTGTCGCCGCTGGCTGCCCACGGTCTCTATGGCGGCGACGTCCATTCCGCCAGCGTCATTACCGGGGTAGGGCGCATCTCGGGCCGCGAATGCGTCATCGTCGCCAACGACGCCACCATCAAGGGCGGCACCTACTATCCGATGACCGTGAAGAAGCATCTGCGCGCGCAGGACATCGCGCGGCAGAACAATCTGCCTTGCGTCTACATGGTCGATTCCGGCGGCGCGTTCCTGCCGCTGCAGGACGAGATCTTTCCCGACGAGCGGCATTTCGGCCGCATCTTCTACAACCAGGCGCAGATGTCGGCAGCTGGCATTCCGCAGATCGCCATTGTGATGGGCTCCTGCACGGCGGGCGGCGCCTATGTGCCCGCGATGTCGGACGAGAGCATCATCGTGCGCAACCAGGGCACGATCTTTCTAGGCGGACCGCCGCTGGTGAAGGCCGCGACCGGCGAGGTGGTCACGGCCGAAGAACTCGGCGGCGCCGACGTGCACTCGCGGCAGTCCGGCGTCACCGACCATTACGCGCAGAACGACGCCCATGCGATCGGGATCGCGCGGCGCATCGTGGCTACGCTGAAGCCGCCGACGCGCGCCGCGCTCAACATGCGCGAGCCGCGCGAGCCGCTGTTCCCGGCGGAAGAAATATACGGCGTGGTTTCCGCCGACGGCCGCAAGCCGTTCGACGTTCATGACATCATCGCGCGGATCGTCGACGGTTCCGAATTCGACGAGTTCAAGAAGCTTTACGGTACGACCTTGATCTGCGGCTTTGCCCATATCTGGGGCTATCCGGTCGGCATCATCGCCAATAACGGCATCCTGTTCAGCGAGAGCTCGCTGAAGGGCGCGCACTTCATCGAATTGTGCTGCCAGCGCAATATCCCGCTGGTGTTCCTGCAGAACATCACCGGCTTCATGGTCGGCAAGAAATACGAGGCCGGCGGCATCGCGCGCGACGGCGCCAAGCTGGTGACGGCGGTGGCGACCGCCGGGGTGCCGAAATTCACCGTCGTGATCGGCGGCTCCTATGGCGCCGGCAATTACGGCATGTCGGGCCGCGCCTACAGCCCGCGCTTCCTCTGGATGTGGCCGAACGCCCGCATCTCGGTGATGGGCGGCGAACAGGCGTCGATGGTTCTGGCCCAGGTGCGGCGCGACGGTATCGAGGCCAAGGGCGACACCTGGTCGGCCGAAGAGGACGAGAAGTTTCGTGCGCCTATTCGTGCCCAGTATGAGAGCCAGGGCAGTCCCTATTATGCCACCGCGCGGCTATGGGATGATGGGGTGATTGATCCCGCCGATACGCGGCTGGTGCTCGGCCTTGGATTGTCCGCGGCTGCCAACGCGCCGATCGAACCGACGAAGTTCGGCCTGTTCAGGATGTGATGCAGATGGACCGCTCGAAACTATACCGGCGTTTCCGCACGCTCTTGATCGCCAACCGCGGCGAGATCGCCTGCCGCGTGATCCGCTCCGCCCGCGCCATGGGCCTGCGCACCGTGGCCGTTTATTCCGAGGCCGACCGCGACGCCATGCATGTCGCCATGGCCGACGAGGCCGTGCTGCTCGGGCCGGCGCGGGCCCGCGACAGCTACCTCAACGTCGAGCGCGTCATTGAGGCGGCGCGCCAGACGGGCGCCGAAGCGGTGCATCCCGGCTACGGGTTCCTGTCGGAGAATGCCGAGTTCGCGCAAGCCTGCCTCGACGCCGGCCTGGTGTTCGTCGGTCCAACCGCCGCGATGATGACGGCGATGGGCTCCAAATCCGGCTCCAAGGCGCTGATGGAAAAGGCCGGCGTGCCGCTGGTGCCAGGCTATCACGGCGAGGCCCAGGACGAGGCTGTTCTGGCGCAGGCCGCCGACAAGATCGGCTTCCCGGTACTGGTCAAGGCCTCCGCCGGTGGCGGCGGGCGCGGCATGCGCGTGGTCAATTCGGCCGGTGAACTGGCGGCTGCCATCGTCAGTGCCAAGCGCGAAGCAAAGGCCGCGTTCGGCGACGATCGCATGCTGATCGAGAAATTCGTCCAGAATCCGCGCCACATCGAGGTGCAGATCATCGGCGACAGCCACGGCAACCTGCTCTCGCTCTGGGAGCGCGAATGCACGCTGCAGCGGCGGCATCAGAAGGTGATCGAGGAAGCGCCGTCGCCGACGCTCGACGCCGCCCAGCGCGAGGCGGTCTGCGCCGCCGCGCGCAAAGCGGCCGCGGCGGTCAATTATGTCGGCGCCGGCACCATCGAATTCGTCTCCGACGGCAAGGAGGTGTTCTTCATCGAGATGAACACCCGCCTGCAGGTCGAGCATCCCGTGACCGAACTGATCACCGGCGTCGATCTCGTGGAATGGCAGTTGCGGGTGGCGTTCGGCGAGAAGCTGCCGCTGGCGCAAAATGAGATCAAACTGAACGGCCATGCCATCGAGGCGCGGGTCTACGCGGAAAATCCGCAGAAGAATTTTATGCCCTCGGTCGGCCGGATCAAGACATGGCGCACGCCTGACGCCGTTGACGGCCTGCGCATCGATGCCGGCTATCGCAGCGGCGATGCGGTGTCGCCCTATTATGACGCCATGCTCGCCAAGTTGATCGCGTGGGCGCCGACCCGACAGGCCGCGATTGAGAGACTGAACCGCGGGCTGGAAGAGACCGACGTCCGCGGCATCGTGACCAACATCCCGTTCCTGTCAGCGCTGGTGACGCATCCGCAAGTTCGGGCGAACACCATCGACACCAGTTTTATTGAACGCGAATTGAAAGGCCTGACCGACCCGAAATACGCTTGCGGCGATCTTGAACTCTGTGCGGCGGTCGCCGCTATCGTAGTCGAGGAGCGCAAGGTCGCAGCCAAGGAGGCCCATTCGCCGTGGCAGGCCTTTGGCTGGCAGCCGGTCGGCCAGCGGCAGCGCGTGTTCGCGCTTCGCCAGGGACAGGGCGCCGAGCAGAAGGTCACGCTGGACTATGGCAACGGGGCGTCGAGGCTGTCGATCGGCGAGCGTCAGTTCGTTTTCACGACGTCGCCTGCCGATGATGGTGGTTTTGATCTGACGCTCGACGGGATGAAATCCCGTGTCGTCGCGGTGATCGAGGGTCACGAACTCTATCTGCGCACCCGCAACGGCCGTTTCGACCTGCATTGGGTCGATCCGTTCGGCGGCGAGACCGAGGAGCATGTCGGCGAGGACAAGATCGTGGCGCCGTTGCCGGGCACCGTGGTGGCGCTGCTGGCCGAGGAGGGGGCGACGCTGGAGAAGGGGGCTGCGATCCTGACGCTGGAAGTCATGAAGATGGAGCAGACCCTGCGCGCGCCGTTTGCCGGCGTGTTGAAGAAGATCAAATGTAAGGTCGGCGATATCGTTGGCGAAGGCGTAGAACTTGCCGAAGTCGAACCTGCAGCCTCGTGAGGCCGAAATGAGCGACGCTGTCCGTATCATTGAAGTAGGGCCGCGCGACGGGCTGCAGAACGAGAAGACCCCCATCAGTGTGGCTGATCGGATTGCCTTCATCGAGGCGTTGATCGGTGCAGGATTGCACACCGTCGAGGTCGGTGCCTTCGTGTCACCGAAAGCGATCCCGCAGATGGTTGGCTCGGACCAGGTGTTGCGTGGCGTCAGCCATATCGCAGGCAGCGAGTTCCACGTGCTGGTGCCGAACGAAAAGGGATACGAAGCCTCGCAAGCGGCCGGCGCCAAGGTCATTGCCGTGTTCGCCTCCGCCTCGGAAGGATTTTCCCGCGCCAACATCAATTGCTCGATCGCGGAGTCGATTGAGCGCTTCAAGCCGGTGGTCGCCCGCGCTAAGGCAGACGGCGTCAAGGTGCGTGGTTATATCTCCTGCGTGCTCGGCTGTCCCTTCGACGGCGAGATCAAGCCGCAGGCCGTGGTGGACGTCGCCAAAACGCTGTGGGACCTCGGCTGCTACGAGGTCTCGCTCGGCGACACCATCGGCGTCGGTACGCCGCTGAAGGCACGGCAACTGCTGCGAGCGGTAGCCGGCAGCGTGCCGATGGAAAAACTCGCAATGCATTTCCACGACACGTACGGGCAGGCATTGGCCAACCTCTATGCGGGGATGGAGGAAGGCGCGCGCGTGATCGACTCCGCCGCCGGCGGCCTCGGTGGCTGCCCCTACGCGCCGGGCGCCACCGGCAATGTCGCGACCGAAGATGTGGTCTATATGCTCGAGGGCTTGGGGATCAAAACCGGCGTGGACATGACAAAGCTGCTAGCTGCGACGAACGAGGTCAGCCGCTTGATTGGCAGGCCGCCGGTCAGCCGCGTCGCTTCGGCGTTGAACGCGAAGAGGCGCATGGCGAGTAGCGAATAGCAAATGGAAGTCCCGCTATTCGCCATTCGCTACTCGCCCGCTTCACCGGGCATCAGGCGGCGACGTCGGTTGCGAGCTTCAGCAGATTGGCCGACGTCGCCGTCGCGGCACTGTAGTCTTTCCACGCGGTATCGCGCGCGATGTCGCGCCACTTGGCGACGGTTGCCGCATCGAGCGCGCTGACTTTGGCGCCGGCCTTCTCATAAACCTTCGCGACTTCGATATCGTCGTCCTGCGCACCCTTCTTGCCGAAGGCTTCGAGGTCAGCGCCGACCGCGCGAATGATGTCCTGCTGGTTCTTGGGCAGCTTGTCGAAGCTCGCCTTCGACATCAACAACGGCTCCAGCATGAACCAGTAGGAGGCGCCCGCGCCCGAGGTCAGCGATTTTGCGACCTCCTCCAGACGGAACGAGATCAGGCTGGTGGAGGAGGTAATTCCGGCATCGCAGGCGCCGCTCTGCATCGCCGCATAGAGTTCGTTTGATGGTACCGAGAGCACCGCTGCGCCCGCGGTCAGCAGCACCATGTCCATCTCGCGCGAACCGCCCCGAACCTTGAGGCCCTTGGCGTCTTCCGGATCGACGATCGGCCTGGACCGGCTGGCGACGCCGCCGGCCTGCCAGACCCAGCTCAGCAGGATGATGCCCTTGTCGGCCAGGAAATCGGTCAGCGCCTTGCCGACGGGGTGCGTTTTCCAGCGCAAGCCCTGATCGTAGGTCGAAACCAGTCCGGGCATCAGGCCGATATTGGTTTCCGGCAACTCGCCGCCGGCATAGGGAAGGGGATAGAGGCTTAGATCGAGTTCGCCTTTGCGCATCGCCGAGAATTGCGCGTTGGTCTTGATCAGCGAGGAGTTCGGATAGACCTCGGCCGCAATCTCGCCGCCGCTGCGCTTGGCCACTCCCTGCGCGAACGTACGGCACAGGCGGTCGCGGAAATCACCCTTGTCGATGGTGCCGCCCGGAAACTGATGCGAAATCTTCAGCCTCGTTGCGGCGTGTGCGGTGCCCGTGCCGAAGCGAAGAATGGCAGGCGCGGCGAGCGCGGATCCGAGAACATGGCGGCGTGTGAGCATGGTTCTCCCCTGAATTGCATTCTTGGTCGGCGTGTCCAAGCCGGCGTTGAGCACCGTTTAGCCGGCCGCCGTGCGTAGAGTTTCTGTTCTGGTCGTTCGAGGCAGCCTGTCGCTCAAGGCAGCAGTGGCTGATTCCAGAGCCAGACTTCAAGGTCTGCCGCAGCGCACACGCAGGACGGGGAGGGGTTTTGTGGTCTCGTCGACCATGCGTTCGCCTCCGTTTCTCGGGACGCGTGCGCTGGCCTGCTTCAATTATCCGCTATGGCGGCAACGGCGCTCTCCTGCCGCCGTCCAGGACTATAAGCGCAAGGACGACCCACGAAGAACGACTCGCTATTCAACACGCCAGGAGTGTCACGAAGAAGGACAGGACATGATGAAGACGGATGCCATCAAAGGACGGCGGGTTGGTGAAAGACGGCATGAACAATAGCCAAGCCGTCGTTTGCTTTTGCAATCGGGCTCGCCTGCGCGGAGTCTTGCGATTTCCGGCGCGGTTACCCGCGCCCGAACGAGCGCGTTACTTCTTCTTGCCTTTGCCGCTCTTGCGGGCCGCGTAGCGCGCATCGCGCTTGGCCTTTGCTTCGGCCTCGAGGGCTGCCTGTCTGGCGGCCTCTTCTTCCTTTTCGCGGGCAAGCTGGGCGGCAGCCGCGGCCGCAGCCTCTTCCTCGCGCGCCTTGGCTTCGGCCTTGGCGGCTTCGCGGGCTTCCTTGGCCTTGGCGCGGGCGGCCGCCTGCGCTTCGCGCTCGGCCTGACGCTGCTTCACCTCCGGATCGTCAGGGCCGGGCTGGGCCTTGAACTTGTTCAGGATGTTCTGTCTCGCTTGCTGGGCGGCCTTCTGGCGGTCGGCGAAGCTGGGTTCCTTGAATCCACTCATAAAAAGGGGCCTTGTCGTTTTCTTGATTGGTTGTGACACGCAGGGGATTGGCGGTTTGCGCTTCAGTAGGTGAACCGGCGACAAAATGCCAGCACCGAAGGGGGCAAACAGGGAGATTTCCGTGAACGACCCGGTTGGTCGACCGCTGCCGGTGAGCGCGCTAAAGCGTTTTCCAGCGAAGTGGACACCGGTTCGCGTCAAGAAAACGCGTCAAGACAAGAATCTAGAGCCCCGTTCCGATTCCATCGGAACGGAAAGGCTCTAGCGGCGGCCGTGGCCGGATCGCCAATGGCGTTGGCCTCGACACAAGCGACGGCTGAAACCCGGTTCCGAGCCGAGCCAGGCAGTGGCTTTTCTAATCAGTCGCTGTTCTAATCAGTCCTGGATTGGTCGCGGCGGCCGCCCGGACCGAGAATTTTCGCAACCGTCACGGCCGTCATCGCCACGCGATCGGAAGTCCGCTGGGCTTCCAGCCTGTCGCGGGCTCCCTCCTTGATCATGAGATCGATGAGTTCGAGCCGTTTGGCATCGTCGGTCGCTTCAGCCAGTAGTTTTCGATAGCGATCGTAGTCGTAGCCCACTTCCTGCTTGCTCATGGCACGCTCCGCACACGCGCTTTCCCCAAACCAACACTGTTGATCAACCTCTGCACGCGCGCAACGGATTTGCGGGACTTATACCCCTGCCGCGCATCTTGGCGTCCGAGTGTTGCAGAATTGATCCGGCAGATAGCGCACAGGTTGTGGCGCGGTCGGATGTCGGGAGAGGGAACCCGATACGATCGGTAGCGCCGCCCCGCTTGGGCCGGAACGTGCCGGCGCAATCGGTCGCACCTGAAAGCCGAAACACTGTGAATTCGCTCACATAAGGACGGCCGGCGCGAGCCTATGTTGCGGCAGGTCCTGAAAGGAAGGACGGCCATGATCCCGAATTGGTGCACCCCTAAAAATGTCGTTCTCGCCGCAGCGATCGTTTTGTTCGCCTGCGTCGCGGGCGGTGTTGCGACCGGACTGGCGTATCCGGAGCCGGTGTCCAGCGCCGCGCTCGGGCCAGATTGGCAGTGCAGCCGGATGGCGTTTGTCTGGACCACCTGCAGGAGACTGACGCACGCCAAATCTGCATCGATTCGTGTAGCGAGGGAACCGGTCTGCACGCGAATCCGGACCTAGGCGCGAGAAGGTCCGGCAACGTTGCGTTGGGTCGTCGCTGGAGCGTTTTCCAGTGAAGACGCTACCGGTTCGTGTCAAGAAAACGCGTCAGATCAAAAATCCAGAGCCCCGTTCCGGTTTCAATCGGAACGGACAGGGCTCTAGACGATGGTCGTGAGCACGTACGCATGCCACGCACCCCAGTCGATTCCATCAAACGCGCGGATATACATGGTCTCGCCGCCGGTGGCGGCGCCACCACGGAGCCAGACATTGGAAAGGTCGGCGGGGCTGACATCGATCACCGTGCTGGCAGCCCAGTGGGAATTCGTGGGCGTCCAGAAGTAGCCGCTGTTAGCGCCGGAGCCTCCGTCCCAGAACTGATATTGGGTTGCCGGATGTGCGTCGGCATCGGAATAGGACACCAGGTTGCCGATCTGGCTCCACTCATTGACGTGCAGGGTCTGGTTGTTGATCGAAGCCACCGGTGCATGGTTCGGCAGTGTGGTCACGGTGAACGTATCCCAATTGCCCCACGAGGTTCCGTCGAAAGCCCGGATGTACATGGTTTCGGTACTGCCCGCCGTACCGCCTTTTATCCAGACATTGGCCAGATCGGATGCCGCGACATCAATGACCGTGCTCGACGCCCAGTGTGAATTGGCGGGTGTCGAGAAATAGGCGCTGTTGGCGGCGGTGCCTCCGTCCCAGAGCTGGTATTGTGTGATCGTGTCGCCATCGGCGTCGGACGATGTGGTCCAGTTGACGAGCTGGGCCCATTGCGCGGCGTTCAGCGTATGGTCGTTGATCGTCGCGGTCGGCGCGGTATTTATCGTCGTCGTCAGCGTGAAAGAATCCCAGTTCCCCCATTCGTTGCCATCGAATGCGCGGACCCAAAGCGTCTCGGACCCGGTCGCCGCGCCTCCCTGGATCCAGACATTGCCGAGATCGGCGGCCGAAACGTCGATCGTGGTGTTGGCAGCCCAATGTGAGTTGGTCGGAGTCCAGAAAAAAGCGCTCGTCGCGGCCGTGCCGCTGTCCCAGAACTGATACTTCGTGATGTTATCGTTGTCCCCGTCGACCACGCTGAGCCAATTGTCGATGTTGGCCCAATGGCCTTGGCGTAAGGAATGATCGTTGATGGCGGCGACGGGCTTTGCGTTCGTCGACGCCACGGTGAAACTGTCCCAATTGCCCCAGTCGGAGCCATCGAATGCGCGTACCCACATCGTTTCCGACTCGGGCGTCGAGCCGGCCCGGACCCAAACATTGGCCAGGTCGGCCGCGGAAACTTCGATCACCGTGTTGGCGGCCCAATGAGAATTGGTGGGCGTCCAGAAATAGCCGCTGGTGGCCCCTGTGCCGCTGTCCCAGAACTGATATTTTTTGGCGGCATCTCCGTCGGCGACGGAGTAACTCAACACGGTCGATACTTGCTTCCATGTGTTGACGTGCACCGATTGATCGGCGATCGCGGCGACCGGGGTCGCGTTGAGAGTCGTGGTGAAGGTGAACGACGCCCAGTTGCCCCAGGCGGTCCCGTCGGACGCGCGTACCCACATCGTCTCGCTGCCGGTGGTCGAGCCGGACCGCAGCCAGACGTCGGAGAGTTGCGACGCGGGAACGTCAATCGTGGTGCCGGCGGGCCAATGGTCGTTGGTAGAGGTCCAGATATAGCCACTGGTCGCGGACGTACCGCCATCGAAGAACTGGTAGCTTACCGCTGGGTTGCCGTCGGCATCGGAATAGCTGATCCAGGGTTGATACAGTTGCCAGTGGTTTGATGGCAGGCTTCGATTGCCGACCGAAACGACGGGTGCAGCCATGACGTGCGTCCTCGTGATGTGCCGGTTGAAAATACCGGGCTGTTTCCAAGGTACAGCGCGATCGAGGTTGCCTTCAAAACAAGGCCGCCAGCTTCAGTCCTGCATCAGCAAACAAAGCAACTTAGAAAATCATCAAATCCAAACGGCAGGCCGAAAACGATCGTCTGATCCGGTCAGCATCGCAATTCTTGCGCGATCTGTCTGTGATTCATGTCACGGACGTCGAAAAAATCGACGAAGCACTTCGCCGGGATTGACACGCGCGCGCTGCGCATTTGGCCGCCACCGAACACGCGTTCTTCGGAGTCGCCCAAAAATGCGACACGCTCAGTGGGGAAGAGGGATGAATCGCTATCCTGACAAATCGTGGTTAGATAGAAATATCTGTTTTCCATCGACCGGCGAGATATCGTCGCGGCAAATAACATCATGAAGGGCTACAGCCTTGCCTATCACTACGGCGCTGGTAGCACCTATGTTGCCGCGGGAAACGTCTGATGACGAACCGCAGGCTGCGAGTGCGTCATATGCGCCTCTGAACGCGGTGTAACCGCGATATCGATCGTGGCGCCACCTCGCATACTCGATCCGGGACGGCATCCCGATCATGCTGCCGGCAGAAGCGCGAAAGCTGGATTGAAGCCTTTCGAAGATCCGGTCTCACACAGCGTCCGTTTGATTCATCAGCTCCATATTGCTAGACGAGCGGCCATGGAAAAGTCGCGTCTCAGATTGTCCCGCTTTGACCTGGTACTCGCCATGCTGGCGGTTGTGGTCATCCTCTACGTCCTGAGCCTTGGCGCTGCGGTACGGCTCTAATCGGACCTCCTGTAATCAATGACCGATCTCATCCGCTACCGCTACAATACGATGGCCGCTGAATCGCCCAACGGCGAGTGGACCTGGCGGGTGATTTTAGAAGAGCCGGATGGGTTCAAAGAGGTTCTGGTAAAACGACTTGTCGTGAACGTGCCTTCGTTCAGCAAGGAAGATGAGATGCCAGTCGTAGGGCGAAAATTTCACATGGCTTGCCGAGGCACGTTTCGCCTGGATGACGAAGGCACCGGGATTATCGATCCGTAGCCGTCTCAGGCGGCCTCTTTATGGTGACTGCACCATGAGAAACGCCAGCGCCAGTTACCGGGTGAGCGACAACCATGAAAGCCAGGCGTTCTCTTCAATACAGAATGCGACACTGCCTTTTCGAGAACAAACCAGCTATCCGATTGAAATTATTGGCGATCCCAGCAGGATTCGAACCTGCAACCCACGGAGTAGAAATCCGTTACTCTATCCAGTTGAGCTATGGGACCGTTGGAGTCTTTCTAGCACTGCCAATATGAAAAATCCGCCTCATAGCCAAGTCCGTTCCGAACCGATTTCCTTCAGGCTGCGACAAAGCCAGACGGCGGACCATTGCCTTCGGTTCGCCCATCAATCAATGCTGCGCCGGTAACCCCGCCGGTGCGGTCCGGGACCGTGGACTGCCTGAGCCATGCATGCGACTTTTTCGCAAGCCTCTTCCATCGCCATCAGTCCGTCACCTTTTCGCGCACTTTTCGTCCGTTACGAGGCGGTCGTCCGCCCAAGGAGCTCCATCATGATCGGTTTGGTTCGCGCCGCAGTCGTTTGCGCCACGATGGCGCTTGGCCTGGTCGCAGCGCAGGCAGCAGATAAAGCCTTCAAACGCGACGATCTCGCCGATTCCGCGGTCAAGCTGGAGGCCCAGATCAAGAGCGAGGCGGGGCCGGTTTCCAAATCCAGCGCGACGCTGCGGACTGATGCGGATACCGCCTTCAAGCGTGCTGACTTCCGCACCGGCCTGCAAATCCTTGGACAGATCGCGGCCACCACGCCGGAGGACACCGCCAACTGGCTCAAACTCGCCAAGACCATCTTCCAGATCCGCTCCGCAAGCTCGAGCGAACAGACCTTCCTGCTCGAGCGCGCCTCGACCGCCGCCTACATCGCCTATCAGCGCGCCGGCAACGCCGCCGAGGAGGCCGATGCGCTGGCGGTGCTGGGCCGGGCGATGTCAGACCGCAAGCTCTGGCGGCCGGCGCTGGATAGCTTACGGCTGTCGCTCGACATGCGCGAGGTCGCCGAGGTGCGCGGCCAATACGAGAAGATGCGCGACCAGCACGGTTTTCGTCTTCTGGATTATACCGTGGACTCGGACGGCGCGTCACCGCGGGCGTGCTTCCAGTTCTCTGAGGATCTGGCCAAGCGAGTCGATTTCGCGCCGTTCCTGGCGCTGGCCGGTACCGACAAGCCGGCGCTGTCGGCCGAAGGCAAGCAGCTTTGCGTCGATGGCCTGAAGCACGGCGAGCGCTACAACATCAATCTTCGTGCCGGCCTGCCGTCCACGGTCAAGGAAACCCTGCCGAAATCGGCCGAATTCAACGTCTATGTCCGCGACCGCAAGCCGTTCGTGCGCTTCACCGGCCGCGCCTATGTGCTGCCGCGTACCGGCCAGCGCGGCATCCCGCTGGTCAGCGTCAATACGCCCGCCGTGAACGTCAACGTGTTCCGGATCGGCGACCGTAACCTGATTAATACGGTGATCGACAGCGACTTCCAGAAGACGCTGTCGAGCTACCAACTCGGCGATCTCGGCGACGAAAAGGGCGTCAAGGTCTGGACCGGCGAACTCGCCACCGCCACCACGCTCAACCAGGACGTCATTACCGCGTTCCCGGTCGACCAGGCGCTGGGCGACCTGCAGCCGGGCGTCTATGTGATGACGGCGTCAGCCAAAGGCCCCGGCAGCGATGATGACGGAAGGCTGGCGACGCAGTGGTTCATCGTCTCCGACATGGGCCTGTCGGCGTTTTCAGGTAATGACGGTGTCCACGTCTTCGTCAATTCGCTGGCGTCCACCGAGGCGGTCGGCAAGGCCGAGGTGCGGCTGATCGCCCGTAACAACGAGATCCTGGCGACCCGCAAGACCGACGATTCCGGCCACGTGCTGTTCGAGGCGGGATTGGCGCGCGGCGAGGGCGGGCTGTCGCCGGCCTTGCTCACGGTCATGAGCGAGAAGTCGGACTACGCATTCCTCAGCCTCAAGACCACCGCGTTCGACCTCACCGACCGTGGCGTGTCCGGCCGGGTGGTGCCATCAGGCGCCGACGCCTTCGTCTACGCCGAGCGCGGGGTCTACCGCTCCACCGAGACCGTCTATCTCACCGCGCTGCTGCGCGACGGGCAGGGCAACGCCATGACGGGCGGACCGCTGACCCTCGTCATCGAACGCCCGGATGGCGTCGAATTCCGCCGCGCCGTATTGCCCGATCAGGGCGCGGGCGGCCGCAGCATGGTGGTCCCGCTCAATTCGGCGGTCCCGACGGGGACCTGGCGGGTACGCGCGTTCACCGACCCCAAGGGGTCGGCGGTCGGCGAAACCACCTTCATGGTCGAGGACTACATCCCCGAACGGATCGAATTCAACATCTCCAGCAAGGAGAAAATGATCAAAGCTGAAGTTCCAGTTGAACTTAAGGTCGATGGTCGTTTCCTCTACGGCGCTCCGGCTTCCGGCCTGCAGCTCGAAGGCGACATGCTGGTCACCTCGGCAGCCTCCGGGCGGCCGGGCTATCCCGGCTACCAGTTCGGCGTTGCCGACGAGGAAACCGCCAGCAACGAGCGCACCCCGATTGAGAACCTGCCGGAGGCCGACGCCAATGGCGTGGCGACGTTCCCGGTGTCGCTGGCCAAGGCGTCAACTTCGACCCGCCCGCAGGAGGCGCAAATCTTCATCCGCATGGCGGAGGCCGGTGGCCGCGCCGTCGAGCGCAAGCTGGTGCTCCCCGTGGCGCCTGCCACGCCCTTGATCGGCATCAAGCCGCTGTTTGGGGACAAGAGCGTCGCGGAGGGTGATAAGGCCGAATTCGACGTGGTCTTCGTCGCCCCCGACGGCAAGCAATTGCCGCGTGACGGCCTGCGTTACGAGCTTCTGAAGATGGAATCGCGCTACCAGTGGTACCGGCAGAATTCGTCCTGGGAATACGAGCCGGTCAAATCGACCTCGCGCGTCGCCGATGGCGACCTGACGCTGTCAGCCGACAAGGCGGCGAGGGTGTCGCTGGCGCCGCAGCCCGGCCGCTATCGCCTGGACGTCAAATCGACCGAGGCGGACGGACCGGTCACCTCGGTCCAGTTCGATGTCGGTTGGTATTCGGACGGCAGCGCCGACACCCCCGATCTCCTCGAAACCTCGATCGACAAGCCGGAATACGCCTCCGGCGACACCATGGTGGTGTCGGTCAACGCCCGCACAGCGGGCAAGCTGACCATCAACGTTCTGGGCGACCGTCTGCTGACGACCCAGACCGTGGACGTCAAGGAAGGCACCCAGCAGGTCAAGCTATCAGTCGGCAAGGATTGGGGCACCGGCGCCTATGTGCTGGCGACGCTGCGCCGTCCGCTCGACGCCGCGGCGCTGCGGATGCCCGGACGGGCGATCGGCCTGAAATGGTTCGGCATCGACAAGAAGGCCCGCACCCTGCAGGTGGCGCTCTCGCCGCCGCCGCTGGTCCGCCCCGGAACCGCCCTGAAGATTCCGGTCAAGCTCGGCGGGCTCAACCCCGGCGAAGACGCCAAGATCGTCGTCGCCGCGGTCGATGTCGGCATTCTCAACCTGACCAATTACAAGCCGCCGGCGCCGGATGACTTCTATCTCGGCCAGCGCCGCCTGACGTCCGAGATCCGCGACCTCTACGGGCAATTGATCGACGGCATGCAGGGCACCCGCGGCCAGCTCAAGACCGGCGGCGACGGCGCCGGCGCCGAGCTGCAGGGCTCACCGCCCACCCAGAAACCCCTCGCGCTTTATTCCGGCATCGTCACGGTCGGCCCTGACGGGTCTGCCGAGATCAGCTTCGACATTCCGGAGTTCGCCGGCACCGCGCGTGTCATGGCGGTGGCCTGGAGTGCGACAAGGCTTGGCCGCGCCACGACAGACGTCACCGTGCGCGATCCCGTGGTGCTGACCGCAACATTGCCGCGCTTCCTGCTCAACGGTGACCGCGGCACCATGAGCTTCGATCTCGACAACGTTGAAGGTGCACCCGGCGACTACACCATCAGCGTCAAGACGACGGGCCCGGTGAAGGTGAGCGGCAACCCCAGCATCACGGTCAAGCTCGCCGCCAAGCAGCGGACCTCGATGTCGCTGGCGATCGACGGCGGCGGCGCCGGCACCGCCAATCTCGATGTCGACATCAAGGGTCCGAACGGCCTGGCGCTGGCGCGGCACTATGCGCTCGACGTCAAGGCGGCGACGCAGGTCCTGGCGCGCCGCTCGATCCGTACCCTGGCCAAGGGCGAGAGCCTGACGCTGACCTCGGACATGTTCACCGACCTGGTGTCGGGAACGGGTAGCGTGTCGCTCTCCGTCAGCCTGTCCACCGCACTCGATGCGGCGACCATCCTCAAGGCGCTGGATCGCTATCCGCATGGATGTTCCGAACAGATCACCAGCCGCGCGCTGCCGCTGCTCTACGTCAACGATCTCGCCGCGGGCGCCCATCTGGCGATGGACACCGCGGTCGATCAGCGCATCCGGGACGCGATCGAGCGGCTGCTGGCGCGTCAGGGCTCGAACGGGTCGTTCGGCCTGTGGTCGGCGGGCGGCGATGATGCCTGGCTCGACGCCTACGTGACTGACTTCCTGACCCGCGCCCGTGAGAAGGGCTTTGCAGTGCCGGATGGGCTGTTCAAGAGCGCGCTCGACCGCATCCGCAACTCCGTGGTCAACGCCAACGAGCCCGAAAAGGACGGCGGCCGCGATCTGGCCTACGGCCTTTACGTGCTCGCCCGCAACGGCGCCGCCCCGATCGGCGACCTGCGCTATCTCGCCGACACCAAGCTGAACAATCTGGCGACGCCGATTGCGAAATCGCAACTGGCGGCGGCGCTGGCGTTGGTCGGCGACAAGGCGAGGGCGGAGCGCGTCTACGGCGCAGCGCTCGATGCACTGGTGCCGAAGCCCGTGATCGAGTTCGGCCGGGTCGACTATGGCAGCGCCTTGCGCGATGCCGCAGCTTTGGTCTCGCTCGCCAGCGAAGGCAACGCCCCGCGGGCGACGCTGACGCAGGCGGTGCAGCGGGTCGAAGTGGCGCGGGGCCTTTCGCCCTACACCTCGACGCAGGAAAACGCCTGGCTGGTGTTGGCCTCGCGCGCGCTCTCGAAGGAGACGATGGCGCTCGATATCGATGGTTCGCCGATCAAGACGGCGGCCTATCGCAGCTACAAGGCCGAGCAGATGGTCGGCAAGCCGGTCAAGATCACCAATACCGGCGACGCACCGGTACAGGCCGTGGTCTCGGTCTCGGGTTCGCCGGTCACGCCGGAGCCCGCGGCCTCGAACGGCTTCAAGATCGAGCGCAATTACTTCACGCTCGACGGCAAGCCCGCCGATATCAGCAAGGCCAAGCAGAACGACCGATTTGCGGTCGTGCTGAAGATCACCGAGGCCAAGCCGGAATACGGGCACATCATGGTGGCCGACTACCTCCCGGCCGGCCTCGAGATCGACAATCCGAGGCTGGTGTCTTCCGGCGACAAAGGCACGTTGGACTGGATCGAGGACGGCGAGGAGCCCGAGAATACCGAGTTCCGTGATGACCGCTTCACCGCGGCCATCGATCGCGCCAGCGACGATACGGCGGTGTTCACCGTCGCCTATGTCGTGCGCGCGGTTTCCCCCGGCAAATACGTGCTGCCGCAGGCCTATGTCGAGGACATGTACAATCCCTCGCGCTATGGCCGCACCGGCACCGGCACCGTGGAGGTCCGTCCGGCCAAATGAGCGAGACGGGGCCCATAGCACCGGCAAGCCCTCCGAAGGGCCGCTGGCGACGGATCAGGAAGGCGGCGGCGATATCGGCCGTCGTCAGCCTGATGACGGTCGGCGCGTTCGCCGGCTGGGTCGCCTCGCTCGGCCCGCTGCCGCTGGAGCAGGCGCGCAAGGTCTCGACCTCGATCATCGACCGCAACGGCAAATTGCTGCGCGCCTATGCGATGGCCGACGGCCGCTGGCGGTTGCCAGTCGATGCCAAAACCGGCGTCGATCCCGGCTATCTCAAGCTGCTGCTGGCGTATGAAGACCGCCGCTTCCACTCGCATCGCGGCGTCGATCCGCTGGCGCTCGGCCGCGCGGCGCTTCAGCTGGTGACGCGTGGCCACATCGTGTCCGGCGGTTCGACGATCACGATGCAATTGGCGCGGCTGATGGAGCCGCGGCGCGAGCGTTCGGTGTACGCCAAGCTGCGCCAGATGGTGCGTGCGATCCAGATCGAGCGGCAACTGAACAAGGACCAGATACTCGATCTCTATCTGGCGCTGGCGCCGTTCGGCGGCAATCTGGAGGGCGTCCGCGCCGCGTCAATCGCCTATTTCGGCAAGGAACCGAAGCGGCTGTCGCTGGCGGAGGCGGCGCTTCTGGTGGCGCTGCCGCAATCGCCGGAGACGCGCCGCCTCGACCGTCATCCCGAGGTCGCCCGCGCCGCGCGCGATCGCGTGCTTGAACGCATGGTGAATGAGCAGCGCGTAACCGAAGACGACGCGGTTCAGGCCAAGGCCGTCACCGTGCCCCGGCTGCGCAAACCGATGCCGATCCTGGCGCCGCATTCCGCCGACCAGTCGATGGCGACCGTGAGGGATACGCCGGTCATCAAGCTGACGTTGGATGCAGGCCTGCAGAAGACGCTTGAAGCGCTGGCGCGCGACCGCGCGATTGCGCAGGGGCCGAACATTTCGGTCGCCATGATCGCGGTCGACAATGAAAGCGGCGACGTATTGGCGCGGGTCGGCTCATCGGATTATTTCGACGAGCGGCGGGCCGGGCAGGTCGACATGACCCGCGCCGTGCGCTCGCCGGGATCGACGCTGAAGCCCTTCATCTACGGTCTCGCCTTCGAAGATGGCTTTGTGCATCCGGAGAGCCTGATCGACGATCGTCCGATCCGGTTCGGCTCCTACGCGCCCGAAAATTTCGACATGACGTTTCAGGGCACGGTCCCCGTACGCAAGGCGCTGCAATTGTCCCTCAACGTGCCGGCGATCGCGCTGCTCGACCGCGTCGGCTCCAGCCGGCTGTCGTCGCGGCTGAAGCAGGCCGGCGGCAATCTGGTGCTGCCGAAAGACGAAGCGCCGGGCCTTGCCATGGGCCTCGGCGGCGTCGGCGTTACCCTGCAGGATCTGGCGCAGCTCTATGCCGGGCTGGCTCGGCTCGGCACCACCAAACCGCTGCGCGAGATCATGTTCGCCAAAGACGAGCGCGATCCGATGCGGCTGATGGATCAGGCCGCGGCCTGGCAGGTCGGCAACGTCCTGATCGGCACGCCGCCACCGGAAAACGGCGTGCATAACCGGATCGCCTTCAAGACCGGCACCAGCTACGGCTATCGCGATGCCTGGTCGGTCGGCTTCGACGGCCGCATCACCATCGGCGTATGGGTTGGGCGTCCCGACGGCGCGCCGGTGGCCGGGCTGGCCGGCCGTACCGCTGCCGCACCGATCCTGTTCGACGCCTTCGCCCGCACCGGAAAGATCGTTGCGGCATTGCCGAAGCCGCCGAAGGGCGCGCTGATCGCTGGCAATGCCAAGCTTCCGGTGCCGCTGCGGCGTTTCCGCCCCGTCGGCGAGTTGGTCCGCACCGGCAGCGATCAGGCGCCGCGCATCCAGTTTCCGCTGAATGGTTCGCGGATCGACGTCGACCGTTCCAACGACGGGCAGTTCTCGGCGATGCCGGTCAAGGTCGCCGGCGGCGTGCTGCCGCTGACCATGCTGGTGAACGGTATCGCGGTCGGCGAGATCGGCAGCCGGCGTCAGCGCCTGGTCGAGCCGCCCGGGCCCGGCTTTGCACGCCTCACGGTGATCGACGCGACCGGCGCCGCCGACACCGTGGTGATCCGGGTACAATGAACAGGTACAATTTGACCGATCAGGGGGCCGGGGACACCGCCGGATAGCGGGAACTGCGGTGTTGTTTGCAGTGCGGTTTCATCGTATGCGAACAAGATGGTTGAAACCGTGCAACCCCGGCGATTTGGAGCAGGCCAACAGTCTGTGAAACCTGCGAATTCCAGCCGCAGGCTGCTCGCCGCGTTTGACTTCGCCACGGCCAGCCATTTCCGCGCGATCATCTTCCTCACGCTGTGTGCCATCGTGCTTTTCGTGCCCGGTTTCTTCACGATTCCGGCCATCGACCGCGATGAGGCGCGGTTTGCGCAGGCGACCAAGCAAATGGTCGAAAGCGACGAATATGTTGACATCCGCTTTCAGGATGACGTCCGCTACAAGAAGCCGGTCGGCATTTACTGGATGCAGGCCGCGGTGGTCGAAACCGCGTCAAAGCTCGGCCTGCCGCGGGCGGAATTGCGCATCTGGCTCTATCGCGTTCCCTCCTTGATTGGCGCGATCGGCGCGGTCCTGCTGACCTACTGGACGGCGCTCGCCTTTGTGACCCGGAGCGGCGCCGCGCTGGCGGCGCTGATGATGTGCAGCTGTGTCTTGCTCGGCGCCGAAGCGCGGCTCGCCAAGACCGATGCGATGCTGCTGCTGTCAGTCACCGCCGCGATGGGCGCGATGGCGCGGGTCTATCTGTCCTGGCAGCGCGGCGAGGATCCGGCACGTCCGCCGTGGAGTTCGCCCGCGATTTTCTGGACCGCACTGGCCGGCGGCATCCTGCTCAAGGGCCCGTTGATCCTGATGTTCGTGGGATTGACCATCGCGGCGCTGGCGATCCTCGACCGCTCGGCGGTCTGGCTCTGGCGTATGCGCCCGGTCTGGGGCCTGATGTGGACGCTGGTGCTGGTGCTGCCGTGGTTTGTCGCGATTTTCTGGCGCGCGGGCGATGCATTCTTCACCAATTCGCTCGGCGGCGACATGCTGAGCAAGCTCGCCGCGCAGGAGTCTCATGGCGCGCCACCCGGCCTGTATCTGCTGCTGTTCTGGGTCACGTTCTGGCCCGGTGCGCCGCTGGCGGGGATGGCGGCTCCGGCGGTATGGCGGGCCCGGCGCGAACCCGGCGCGCAGTATCTGCTGGCCTGGCTGGTGCCGTCATGGATCGTGTTCGAACTGGTGATGACCAAGCTTCCGCACTACGTGCTGCCGCTCTATCCAGCCATCGCCATCCTGACCGTCGGCGCCCTGGAGCGCCGCGTGTTGTCGCGCTCCTGGCTGAGGCGCGGCGCGGCCTGGTGGTTTGCGATCCCCGCGATTACGGCCGTGATCGCGATTGTTGCGGCGATCAAGCTGACGCATCAGCCGGTCTTTCCGGCCTGGCCGGTGCTGGCGGCGGCGATGATCTTCGGCCTGATCGCGTGGTGGCTGTTTGAGGAAAGTCGCGCCGAGCGCTCGCTGTTGCATGCCGTGATCGCAGCGATGTGCCTGGCGATCGCCGTCTATGGCATCGTGATGCCGTCGCTGACGACGCTGTTTCCGAGCGCAGGCATTGCGCGCGCGCTGCGCAACGTCGTCTGCGTCGGGCCGAAGGCCGCGGCTGCCGGTTTCCACGAGCCCAGTCTCGTCTTCATGACCGGAACCAGTACGCTGTTGACCGACGGATCGGGCGCGGCGGATTTCCTGGGGCAGGGCACTTGCCGCTTTGCGTTGGTGGAATCGCGCTCGGAGCGCGGTTTTGTCCAGCGCGCCGAAGCGATCGGGCTGCGCTATAACGTGGCGACGCGTGTCGAGGGTTATAACATCTCGCAGGGCAAGGCGGTTTCAATCGCAATCTTCCGCTCCGAAGGCACCGAATAAGATGCCAGCGCCGACCGTCATCGCCGAATCCCAAAACTATCTTTCGCGCTTTGTGGTGCTGGGGTGGCGCTCGCTGGCCCAGCTCGTGCGCACGCCGTCGCACTCGCGGCGGGCCGAGGCGGGCCGCCGGGCGGCGCGTCACGCATTGCTGCTGTCGGCCGGCCTTGGCGCCGCCATCATCGCGTTGATGTTCGTGCTCGATGCCTGGGAGATCGGCCAGATGCCGAAGCGGGGCACGCCCTCGCTGTGGTGGATGCGCATCGTCACCGATTTCGGCAAGGACGAATATGTGCTGGCGGCGCTGGGCGCGCTGTTGATCCTGGTTGCGATAGCAGCACCCGCGTTCAGGGGTATTCAGCGCTCCCTGTTGCTCGGTCTCGGCACGCGTTTACAGTTCTTGTTCTGCGCGGTGATGGTGTCCGCGCTGGTTACCGAACTGATCAAATGGGGCGTCGGACGCGGCCGGCCGTTCGTCGGCGGCGAAGGCAACGTGTTCCATTTCTCGCACTTCAACGGAACAGGGGCGTATTCAAGCTTCCCCTCGGGCCATGCGACCTGCGCTTTCGCGCTGGCCTTTGCCGTGTCGGCGTTGTGGCCGCAGGCGCGGATCACGATGTTCGTCTACGCCCTCGTCATCTGCGCAACCCGTCTGGTGCTGTTGGCCCATCATCCCAGCGACGTGGTTGCGGGCGCGCTGGTCGGCATCATCGGCGCGATGTTCGTGCGCTACTGGTTCGCGGCGCGGCGGCTCGGCTTTGCAATCCACCGCGACGGCACAATTCTGCCACTGGTTGGGCCCTCCTGGGGACGCCTCAAAAGGGTTGCCCGGGGCGCATTCGCCCCATAAAAGCGGACGCCGCGAAGGCCTGACGGAACCGGTTCCGGTTTCAGGTCCAGCAAGCCGTTCCAACCCCAGCCCAACCGATGAGTACAGATTTGCCCTCTTCCGACCAAGCCGCGGTCGCCGTTTCCATCGTTGTGCCCGTGCGCAACGAGGCCGACAACGTCGCGCCGCTGATTGCGGAAATCACGGCCGCGCTGAATGGCCGTTGGGCCTATGAGATCATCTATGTCAATGACGGCTCGACCGATTCCACCGCCGAGTGCCTCAAAGCGCTGATGAAGGTGCACGGCAATCTCCGGCAGCTCCGGCATGAAAAATCCTCCGGACAATCGGCGGCGGTGCGCAGCGGCGTTCGTGCGGCGCGCGGCGCCATTGTGGCGACACTCGACGGCGACGGACAGAACAATCCGGCGTTTCTGCCGGATCTGATTTCGGCGGTCGAGAGCGGCGGCGGCCGCATCGGCCTTGCCGCGGGCCAGCGGGTCGGACGAAAGGATACCGGTTTCAAGAAAATGCAGTCGCGGATCGCCAATGCCGTGCGCAACGGGATTTTGCGCGACGGCACCCGCGACACCGGGTGCGGGCTGAAGGCATTTCCGCGCGAGGTATTCCTGTCGATGCCTTATTTCGACGGGCTGCATCGTTTCCTCCCCGCGCTGGTGCGCCGTGAAGGTTTTGGCATTGCTTACGTCGATGTGATCGACCGCCCGCGCCATTCCGGCGTATCAAATTACGGCTTCTTTGACCGGCTATGGATCGGGATCATGGATCTGGCCGGCGTCTGGTGGTTGATCCGCCGCAAGAAGTCGACGCCCGTTGCGACCGAGGTGACCTGATGCTGATTCAATACGGGCAGGCGCTCGGCGATTATCTTTACGACGTCTTCGTCGCGAAGTTCGATTTCTGGCTGGCGTTCGGCCTGGTCGCGCAATTGTTCTTCACCGCGCGCTTCCTGGTGCAGTGGATCTCGAGCGAGCGCGTCGGGCAAAGCGTGGTGCCGATGGCGTTCTGGTTCTTCTCGATGGGCGGCGGGATGATGACGCTGGTCTACGGCATCGCCAAACGCGAACCCGTCATCATCATCGGCCAGTCACTGGCCACCATCATCTACATCCGAAACATCATGCTGATCGTGAAGAACCGCGCCAGCGCGTCGAAGACGCTGGATCGCTAACCGCTGCGTCCCGCGGCCGGTGCGGGCAGCGCCGCCATGTCGCTTTCGGTAGCACGATAGGCCGCCAGTTCACCGGCGGCATCGAGCACGGGGTAGGCGACCGAGCAGATATGGGAGTGAATCCGCCGGAGATCGCGCAGCACATCGAGATGCAGCGAGGTGGTCTCGATGGTCTCGGGCCGGCCCTCGCGCAGCCGGTCGAGATGCCGCTCGGTGGCGGCAAGCTCGGTGTTGCGTAGCGCGGCCTTCTCGGCCAGCAGCTTGCGGGCCTCATTGACGTCGCCGGACATGAAGACGCCGAACGCGATCCGCAGCGAATCCATCGTGCGCTTGTGGAAGGCCGAAAGCTCTTCGGCGCCCTCGGCCGAGAACTGGAACCGGCGCTTGATCTTCTTGGTCGCAAGCTCGCTCAAATTCTTGTCGATGATGTCGCCGATATGTTCGAGGTTGATGGCGAAGGACACGATCTCCATCGCGCGCTGTCCCTCGCGCTCGTCGAGGCTGCCGCGGGTGAGCTTGGTGACATAGAGCTTGATCGCCTCGTCGAGGCTGTCGACGCTGTTGTCCATCTGCGAGACCTGGTCGACCAGCGCCCGGTCGTTGGTCATCATCGCCGCCATCACCTTGCGCAGCATGACCTCGACATGGTCGCCCATATGCAGGGTTTCGCGCGCGGCATCCGCGAGCGCCAAAGAAGGGGTCTCCAGCGCGCTCTCGTCGAGATAGCGCGGCCGGAGCGGGTCGGTCTCCCGGACGCGCGTCGGCAGCAGCTTTTTCAACAGCCGCGCCATGCCGTCGAGCAGGCCGATGAAGACGATCGCAGTCACGACGTTGAACGCGATGTGGAATTGGGCCGTGGCCTTGGCGGGGTCCGGCTGCCACGACTGCAACAGCTCCGCGATCGGGTTCAGAAACGGCGCCACCAGGGCGATGCCGATCATCCGGTTGGCAAGATTACCCAGCGGCAGGCGGTAGCTGGCGGGGTTGTCGCGGCGGGCGCCTTCGACAATCGGATTGATCGCGCTACCAAGGTTGGCACCGAGCACCAGCGCCAACGCCGCTACGGGTGTAATGAAGTGCGCAAATGCCAGCGACATCACCAGCAGCACGCTGGCGACGCTGGAATGCACCACCCAGGTAACGACGGCACCGACGACGATGCAGAGCACGGGATCGCCGGTGATGGCGTTCATGAACACACGCATGCCCGGTGCGTTTTCGGCCGGCGCCAGCGTGTCGAGCAGGATGTGCAGCGCCAGCAGCATCAGCCCAAGTCCGATCGAGACGCGGCCGATATCCTTGATGCGCGAGCGCGGCCCGGTGCGGAAGGCGACCAGACCGATGATGAACAGGACGGGGGCGACGGCGGCGATTTTGAACGACAGGATCTGCACGATCAGCGTGGTGCCGACATTGGCGCCGAGCATGATGGCAAGCGCCGGCACCAGGCTGACCAGGCCTTCCGACGTGAACGAGCTTGTGATCAGCGCCGTCGCGGTGCTGCTCTGGAGCAGCGCCGTCAGACCGAGGCCCGCCGCAAAGGCGGTGAAGCGGTTGTTGAGCCCCTTCGCCAGCAATTGACGCAGGTCAGGGCCGAACGCGCGCAGGATTCCGCTGTGGACCATGTGCAGGCCCCACAGCAGCAGCGCAACGCCACCCATCAGGTCGAGAAGTACGACGGTTCCCATGCGAATAGCTTCCGGCAGCGCGAGTCGAAAGTTCAGGCTATCGCCAAAAGGCCGCGGATCAACCCTTTAATTTGCCGAAAATTGCTTGCGTGGCCGCAGGCAGAGCACGTGCCGGCAAGAGCCAAAGGCAGCGATCGATCGCGAGCGTGTCAGCACAAGCGCAAGGTAAGCGGAGCTAGAAAACAACCGCTACATTTCGATTACATTGCGATCGGTTCCGCTAGGCCAATTCCAACAATTCTTCTGTAAACGAGAGACACCAACTTTCTCGATCAGGGCCAGGGGCAAAGATGTTAGCGAATCGCCGCAGAAGCGAACGTCGTGTGTGCAGAAACTTTGCGAAGATACAGTTTGGGACCGGCGGGTTGCCGCGCGACTGCATGATCACGGACGTGTCGGACGGCGGAGTGAAGATAATCGCCGAATACCCGGAGATTCCCCCCGAGTTCACCGTGATTTTCTCGACCGGTCAGCGGCCACGCCAGTGCAAGCTCGCATGGCGGATCGGCTGCGAACTCGGCGCTCAATTCGTCGACTAGTACGGGAATGCGGCGAGGCCGGGATCAGAGCCCGGCCCACAGCCGCGTGGCCGATGCTAAACAGGCCATTGCGGCCGCCCATTACCGTAAAGGCGGCCTGCTTAACCCGAATTTAGGGTTAAGCTGTGAGCATTCTGGACAGTCGCCGACGCGGGTCCAGTAAATGTTCCAGAAATTCTTCCAACCATCTGAATTCGCGCGACTTCTTGCGTGTACATCATCCGCGGCGATTCTCGCGCTGGGGCTTAGCGGCTGCCAGACCGCGGTAACGTCGTCGGATATCACTGGCTCGCTCGGTGAGAAAGCCGAAACCAGCCGCACCGCCGACCCGCGCCGCGACCTGGAGGTTTTCGAGGCGCGCTATCGCGCCAACACGAAGGATGCCGACGCGGCCCTGCAATACGGCAAGGCGTTGCGCGCCACCGGACAGAAGTCGCAGGCGGTCGCGGTGCTGGAGCAGGCGACCATCGCCCATTCCAGCAACAAGGCGCTGCTCGCCGGCTACGGCCGGGCGCTCGCTGACAATGGCAATTTTCAGCAGGCCTTCGACGTGCTCGGCCGCGCCCACACCCCCGACAACCCGGATTGGCGGATACTCTCCGCGCAAGGTGCGGTGCTCGATCAGCTCGGCCGGTTCGAGGAAGCGCGGCAGTATTATTCGAGCGCGCTGAGGATCACGCCCAACCAACCGTCGGTGCTGTCCAATCTCGGCCTGTCTTACGTGCTTTCAAAAGACCTGCCGAAGGCGGAGGAGACGTTGCGCCGCGCCCATAGCCGTGCGGGCAATGATGCGCGCGTGCGGGCCAATCTGGCGCTGGTGGTCGGTCTGCGCGGCAACCCGGCCGAGGCTGAAAAGATCGCGAAGGCCGACCTTCCGCCCGAAGAAGCGGCCGCCAACGTCGCGCAGTTGAAGCTCATGCTGTCGCGCAAGGAGAATGCGCGCGCCGAGATGGGCGGCAGGATGCCGGGCGCTGCGTCCGGGCGCTCGAATTGACCGCGGCCGAACGGGCGAAAGGCGTGCGCCCGTCCCGTTGCCCCGCCGCGCCTTCAGCGGCGGCCGCCGGCGCGCAATTTGTTGATGATCGGCATGATCGGCCCGAGCAGCGAACCGCGTGATCGCTTGGTCACGGCGTGGCCTGTCAGGCGTTGCGCCATCTGCAAGAACATCGTGGTGGTGCGATGACCGGCGGAGATTTGCTGGATCATCTGGCCGTTATTGGCCGCCATGCCGAACATCCTTGAATCGAACGGGATAGTCGCAATCGGCTGGCTCTCGATCGCCTTGGCGAATTCGCGCGGGGTGATCTCCGGGCGCTTGTGCATGCCGACCTGGTTGAGACAATAGAGCGGTGGCCGGTCGTTGGGCCGGGCTGCCTTGAGCACGTTCAGCATGTTCTTGGCATTGCGCATGTTGGCGAGATCAGGCTCGGCAACGATCAGAATATCGTCCGCGCCGACCAGCGCGCGCTTGGTCCACGCCGACCATTGATGCGGGACATCGAGCACGATGCAGGGAGTGGTCATGCGCAGCGTATCGAAGATCGCATCGAAGGCGTCCGCACCGAAATCGTAGACCTGTTCGAGCGTCGCGGGGGCCGCCAGCAGGCTGAGACGCTCGGAGCATTTCGCGAGCAGGCGCTCCATCAGCGCGCTGTCGGGCCGATCCTGCTGGAATAGCGCGTTGGCGATGCCCTGTATCGGGTCCTGGTTGTAGTCGAGGCCGGCGGTGCCGAACGCCAGATCGAGGTCGATCACGACGGAATCCAGCGCCAGGTCGCGTGCGATCGCCCAGGCCACATTGTGCGCCACCGTGGATGAACCGACGCCGCCCTTGGCGCCGACCACGGCAACGATCCGGCCGACTGCGACGGCTTCGGACGAGGAAAACAGGCTGCAGATCGCGCGCACCACATCGAGGGTTTCGACCGGCCCGACCACGTAGTCGCTGACGCCGCGCCGCACCAGTTCGCGATAGGGCGTGACATCGGTGGCGCTGCCGATCACGACGACCCTTGTGCCGGCGTCGCAGACGGTGGCGAGTTCGTCGAGACCGTCGAGCATGTCGCTGGAGCCTTCGGTTTCCAGCATGATCACGTTCGGCGTCGGGGCCTTGTGATAGGCATCGATGGCGGCCGCGATGCCGCCCATATGAACGGACAGATGAACCTTGCCGAGGCGACGGTCTTCGCTGGCTGATCGCACCGTTGCGGCAGTCGCAACCGTTGCGCAAAAGGCCTGCACCGACACGCGCGGCGCCGGCGAAATATATTCATCGGCGGGCGGCGTAAGGCCGTGCTCTTCTTCAGAGTCTTTTCGGGACCGGCTGATCATTTACCTGTATCGCTCAGTTTGGCTTTTTCGGATTCGGGATAGGTGGTCGTGGTCGATACACCCTTGCGGTATTTGTCGAAGGCCGCGTTGCGCCGCATCGTGTAGGCGGGGGTTTCGGGCCGCGGCTGCTCGAGGTCCGCCGGGTTGTCGATCATGGCGGCGAGGTTGCGTTGGGTGGCGCAACCAAAATTGTGGTACGGCCGGTTTTCATTGTAACCGGTGTCGTAGATGTTGGGACCGAGGTCCTCCGGCCACAGGCCGCAGGGGCCGGCCACCGCGGAGATCTTCGGATAGATCAGCCTGATGGTCGGAAGCGTTTGCGGGCTATCCGGTTGATAATGACGCAGCCTGATCGCGCTTGACGGCACGCCGCCTGCGGTCAGCATCGCGCGGATTTCCTGGTACGTTGCCTCGGCCGCGCGGGCATTGGCCGTGTTGACCGGCACGTCGGCGATGATCGCGCCGGTGCCTTCGCGGGCCCAGGTCTGGGCCAGTCCCATGACGTCGTTGCGCTGCGGGGCCGAGAGGCCGCCGCGGGCGTGCCCGACGAAAATGACGATCGAGCGGTTACCTTCCTGAACGGCGATCGGATGCCGCTGACGGTAATCGGTGGGAACGGTCGCGGTCACGATCTCGCCGGTCTGCTGGCAGGCCCCCAGCGCAGCGGACAGGCCGACCAGCGCCCCGAGCAGTCGCCAGCTGTGGCGGGAATCGACCTTCGTTTGGGTTGTCATCGTTCTGTCCTCATCCCCGTCCGTGGAGCCGTGCCGTCTTAGTCAATGATGAAGCCGAAATTGCCCTCATAGGCGCCGACCGGCCCGACGCGGGCGGCAAGGCCATAGATCCGGTTGATGCGGGCCAGCAGCGTCGATTGGGAATCGGACGCCGGTGCAAACCCGTCATCGGGGCGGGACAATTCCTTCTGGGCAACCGCGCGGACCACATAGGGCGTGACGAGAACCATCAATTCGGTCTCGTTGTTGACGAAGTCCTGGCTGCGGAAGAGGGCGCCCAGGATCGGGAGCTGGTTGACGCCTGGCAATCCGTTGACCGCCTGCTTGGTCTGCTGCTGGATCAGGCCGGCCATCGCCATCGAACCACCGGAGGGGATTTCCAGCGTGGTCTCGGCGCGGCGGGTCCTGATCGAGGGAATCGTCAGTGCAGCGCCGTTCTGGTTCAGGGTGATGGCATTGTCGGTCGACAGTTCGGAGACTTCGGTCATCACCCGCAGGCTGATCCGTCCTTCGCTCAGCACGACGGGCGTGAAGTTCAGCGAGATGCCGAATTTCTTGTACAGGATCTGCGTCGTACAGATATGCGTGACGGGATCGCAGGAATAACCTGCGGGAATCGGAAATTCGCCGCCGGCGATGAAGGTCGCGGACTCGCCTGATATCGCCGTCAGGTTCGGTTCTGCCAGCGTGCGGACCACGCCGGCGGATTCCATCGCGCGCATGGTCGCGGTGACCGTCGGCAGCCCCTTGAGGATGCTCGAGGCGGCGAGGCCATTGTCAGACACCAGCGGACGGCCGTAGGCGGTGAAGGGATTGTTGTTGTTGAAGTTCACGACGGCGGTGCCGTAATTCATGCTGGCACTGAGATCGACGCCCATCTGCTTGATGATGTCGCGTCGCACTTCGGAAACGTTGACCTTCAGCATCACCTGGTCGCGGCCGCGGACGGCGATGGAATTGACGACCTTGTCGGCACTGCCGACCAGCCGCGCAGCGAGGTCGCCGGCCTGCTGGGCCTCGATCGGGCTCGATACCGAGCCGGTCAGGATGACGCCTTCACCGACGCCTTCGATATTGATCCCCGGCAGCGTTTGCCGGAGCGCCGCCCGCACACCGTTGAGGTCGCGCTTGACCGCGATGTCGTAGGAGCCGACCTGCTGGCCGTCGGCATCGAAGAACACCACGTTGGTCTGGCCGACCGCTGCGCCGATGATATAGGCGCGCTGCGCCGAACGAATGACGGCGTTGGCGATCTTTGGATCGGCGACAAGTACATCCTTCACGTCGCGCGGCAGGTCGACCACCACGGACTTGCCGACGCCGAGGGAGAGGAAGCGTTGCTTGACCGGGCCGATGGCAGAAGTCGTCACCGGATCGTTGCCCGAATCCCTGGACAGCTCCCTGGCCAACTCCCTGTCGAGCTCGGCCGCCACGACCGATGCCAACGGGCTGAGCGCCAGCGTGGCGATGGCCGAAAACAACAAGGCCCCGACCGCAGCCGTCCGCATCGCTGACTGATTACCCCCGAACTTCATTCCCCGCGTCCTTTCGGTCACTTCTGTGCCGTCGATTGGCTCGCAATGCCGTAGCGAACCACGTTGATGCTTGAGCCCCGCTTCAGGGCCTTGCCGACCAGCGCGTTCCTGCCCTCTTTTTTCTTGGGGGCCTGGTCGATCGCCAGCACGATGATGTTGGTCAGGATGATTTCCGATCGGATCGGTTCACCCGCGATGAAGGGGGCACACGCGATCGAGCCGGATTTGGCGACGAGAAGCTCCGTGGTCGGCAGCTGCGCGACCGGCTCGGCAGCGGCGGGCTTCTCGTCCGATCCGCGCGCGGGATAAGCCGAAACGCAGCCCCTGAGAGCGATGGCTGGAACTACGATACCGGCAGCATTCATACGCTTTACTGTCTACTCTTACGCTGGGCGCCATCATCCGCATGGCGTCGACGGCCGTCCCACCCGGCATGACTAACGGGGCAATGGTATAAGGGAACTTGAGGGGTGAATGATTTGGTGGCGAGACCGGCGGGATTCGCCGTCATGGTGAACGCGCGGTTAGTGTCCACGCCTGCATAAATCCGGATTTCTACGGATAAGACCATCGCGGCCCGCGCTGCATCCGCCGCTGTGCAACAGCGGATCGCGGAGTTTGCAGAAATCGCGGCGCTGGCTGGCGCCCTTCAACGCCGTGAAGCGCGGTCAAGATCGGGCTTGAGGTCATCGACATTCTCGAGCCCGATGTGAAGCCGCAACGTCAGGCCGCCCGGCGCCGGGCGATAGCTGTCGCAGGGAATGACGAGGCTCGCACAGCCCGCCCGGGCTTTGGCGTCGCGGCCTGATGTGACCGGTCCGGTTTAGGATTTTTGCGGGTTGGACGGGCGAGCGTTCGAAAAACCAAGGCGTTCGCGCCATCAAAGACGTTTTGCCGCAGCCATGACAGATAGCCAAAACACCGCCGGCCTGCCGGGTCGGGGGCCGGTTTAATTACTCACAGAATACAGAAGTCGGCCGTCAACCCCTTGACCCGGCTCGCCAGTCGGATTGTGATACGGCACAACTACCAGTCGCCGCACGTTGAGGGGCCTGCCGCGACCTTCGATCCCTGTCCGACCGTATTGCGTGTCAAACTGCCGGGTCAGATTGGCGCTTTTTTCGGTGGGGGATCATCGGGTTGGCCCAACAGCGTTCGAGGACGACAAGCCAACGTTCCCGCACGACCCCTGAAAGGCCTTGCCCATGAAACGCGTATCCCTGGTTCTCACCCTTGCCGTTGCCTCCGGTCTTTCGGTCCAGGCTGCCTCGGCGCAAACCCTCAAAACGGTCAAGGACCGTGGCATGCTTTCCTGCGGCGTCAGCCAGGGATTGCCGGGGTTCTCGTCTCCGGACGACAAGGGCAACTGGACCGGCCTCGACGTTGACATCTGCCGCGCGATCTCAGCTGCGGTCTTCAACGATCCGAGCAAGATCAAGTTCGTGCCGCTGTCGGCCAAGGATCGCTTCACCGCGCTGCAGTCCGGCGAAATCGACGTGCTGTCGCGCAACACCACCTGGACGCTGTCGCGCGATACTTCGCTCGGCGCCAATTTCACCGGCGTGACCTATTATGACGGCCAGGGCTTCATGGTGAAGAAGGCGCTGAAGGTGAATTCCGCGCTGGAATTGAACAGCGCGTCGGTCTGCGTGCAGCAAGGCACCACTACCGAGCAGAATCTCGCCGACTACTTCAAGGGCAACAACATGAAGTACGAGGTGATCGCATTCGGTACCAACGACGAGGCCGTCAAGGCCTATGAGTCCGGACGCTGCGACGTCTTCACGACAGACGTGTCCGGCCTTTATGCCGATCGTTTGAAACTCGCGAGCCCGGCCGATCATGTCGTGCTGCCGGAAGTGATCTCGAAAGAGCCGCTCGGCCCGATGGTGCGCCATGGCGACGACCAGTGGGCAGACATCGTGAAATGGACGCTCTACGCGATGATCACCGCGGAAGAGCTGGGCATTACCCAGAAGAACGCCGATGAGATGGCGAAATCGGACAAGCCGGAGATGAAGCGGGTATTCGGCACCGACGGCAACCTTGGCGAACAGCTCGGCCTGACCAAGGATTGGGTCTCGCGGATCGTGAAGGCCGTCGGCAATTACGGCGAGTCATTTGAGCGCAACGTCGGCGCCGGCTCCAAGCTTGGCATTGCCCGCGGCATCAACGCGCTCTGGAGCAAGGGGGGTATCCAGTACGCGCCGCCGATCCGCTGATCGGCGGAGGGCTGCGGCGATGGCCATCGAACCCCGAAAACCACCGTCGCAGTTGGTTCCCAAACTGCAGAGGGCGCTCGGTGGCAGCGCGGGCTGGAGTGGTTTCGTCATCCAGCTCGTGTTCGTCGCCGCACTGGCCTGGATCGCCTACGAGATCGTCGCCAATGCCCGCGCCAATCTGCAGGCGCAGCGGATCACCGCGGGCTTCGGCTTCATGGTCAACACGGCAGGTTTTGACGTCAGCCAGAACCTGATTGCGTATTCAGGCTCCGACAACTACATCCGCGTTTTCCTGGTCGGCCTGCTCAACACCCTGCTGGTCTCGGTGATCGGCATTTTCTTCGCCACCGTGATTGGTTTTTTGGTGGCGCTCGGCCGCCTGTCGCCGAACTGGCTGCTGTCGCGCATGGCCGGCGGCTATGTCGAACTGATCCGCAACCTGCCGCTGCTGTTCCAGATCCTGTTCTGGTATCTGGCAGTGCTCGCTGCGCTGCCTAATCCGAGGCAGAGCATCTCGGTGCTCGACACCTTCTTTCTCAGCAATCGCGGCTTGGTAATCCCCAAGCCGATCGGCGAGCCGGGTTTCGAACCGTTCGTCCTCGCGCTGCTGATCGCGATCGTCGCGGCGATCGCGTTGTGGCGCTATTCCCGGCGTCAGCTGTTCCAGAGCGGCAAGGTGATCAAGGTCTGGCCCTATGCGCTGGGCCTGGTGGTCGGTCTGCCGCTGCTTGTGACCCTTATCTTCGGCGCGCCCGTAAAGTTTGAAATACCGGCCCTGAAGGGCTTCAACTTCGCCGGTGGCTCACGGGTCATTCCGGAATTCGTCGCCCTGACATTGGCGCTGTCGACCTACACCGCCGCCTTCATCGCCGAAATCGTGCGCGCCGGCATCTTGTCGGTTCACAAGGGGCAGATGGAAGCCGGCTCGTCGCTTGGGCTGCAGCGCGGCTCGGTGCTGCGGCTGATCGTGATCCCGCAGGCCTTGCGCGTGATCCTGCCGCCGCTGACCAACCAGTATTTGAACTTGACCAAGAACTCCACGCTGGCGGTGGCGATCGGCTATCCGGACCTGGTCTCGGTGTTCGCCGGCACCACGCTGAGCCAGACCGGACAGGCGATCGAAATCATCGGCATCACCATGGGCGTCTACCTCGTGATCTCGCTGGTCACGAGCGCTATCATGAGCTTCTACGGGTGGCGTATCGGCCGGAGTATGGGGTGATGAGCGAGACCACACCATCCGTTTTCGTCCGCCAGGAACTCGTCGGCGAGCGTCCGGCACCGATCAAGACCACCGGCTTTGTCGGCTTCCTGCGCACGCGGCTGTTCAATTCGCCGACCAACGTCCTGATCACGATCGTCAGCGCGCTGCTGCTCTGGTTCATCGCCGTTCCCGCGCTGAGATTCGTGCTGATCGATGCGGTCTGGACCGGCAACGACCGCACCGCGTGTCTCGCCAAAAACGCCGGAGACGTGGTCGGCGCCTGCTGGCCGTTCATTCAGGCGAAAATCGGTCAGTTCATTTACGGCTTCTATCCGGAGCCGGAGCGCTGGCGGGTCAATCTGGTCTTCCTCATGGCCGTGATCCTGCTGCTGCCGCTGCTGATTCCCAAGGCGCCCGCCAAAGGCCTCAACGCCGGACTTTTCTTCATCGCATTGCCCGTCATCGCCTTCTTCCTGCTGCATGGCGGCGGATTGGGCGGCCTCGGGGTCAGCTGGACGGCCGGGCTTTTGTCGGGATTCAACGACAGCATCGGTGACAGCGGGCGCAAGCTGGCGGCCGCGGGCGGGGCGACGGCCCTGATCGGACCGCTGCTGTGGCTGCTCGGTCAACTGATCGTGCTGCTCTCGACAATGGTTTCCTGGCTGCTGCTGCCGCTGACCTGGCTGCGCGACCAGATTCAGGCTTCCGGCAGTCCGCTGTGGGCGGACTTCGCATTGACCACCCTGATCGTCTCCGCCCTGGTGTTCTGGTTGAGCGGAGGCGTGCGCGCCGGCTCACGTCCGCTCGTCACCTGCCTTGCGATCTTCGCCGGCATTGGCATCGTGATCGCGGTCATGGGGCTCGACCGGGGTGGCTTGCCCGTGGTCGATACGCGGCTGTGGGGCGGGTTGCTGGTCACGCTGGTGGTGGCGGTCACCGGCATCGTCGCATCGATGCCGATCGGCGTTGCGCTAGCGCTCGGCCGGCGTTCGTCTATACCGCTGATCCGGATTTTCTCGATCGCCTTCATCGAGTTCTGGCGCGGTGTTCCGCTGATCACGGTGCTGTTCTTCGCAACCTATATGTTACCGCTGTTCGTTCCGACGGGGTTCACCATCGACGGATTGGTGCGCGCCCTGATCGGGATCGCGCTGTTCACCGGCGCCTACCAGGCGGAGAACATCCGCGGCGGCCTGGCGGCGATCCCGCGCGGGCAGGGCGAGGCGGCAAGCGCGCTCGGCCTGTCCTGGGCCAAGACCACCGGGCTGATCGTGATGCCGCAGGCGTTGCGCCACGTCATCCCCAGCCTCGTCAACAGTTTCATCGGCCTGTTCAAGGACACCTCGCTGGTCTCGATCGTCGCGCTGTTCGATCTCCTGGGATCATTGCGTGCGTCGTTTTCCGATCCGAACTGGGCGACGCCGAGCACGTTGTTCACCGGCTTTGCGTTCACCGGGATCATCTACTTCGCCTTCTGCTTTGGCATGTCGCGCTATTCGCTGTTCGTGGAGAACAGGCTGAACGCGCATCGCCGCAATTGAGTAAATGACCATGAGCACAGATCAGATCGTCGGCATCAAGGCTCTCAATAAATGGTACGGGGACTTTCACGTCCTGCGAGACATCAACCTCGGTGTCGCCAAGGGCGAGCGCATCGTCATTTGCGGTCCCTCGGGCTCGGGCAAATCGACGCTGATCCGCTGCATCAATGCGCTGGAGGAATTCCAGGAAGGCGAGATCGTGGTCGAGGGGATCGAACTCGGACCCAATTTGCGGCGTGTCGACGAAGTCCGGCGTGAAGTCGGCATGGTGTTCCAGAGCTTCAACCTGTTTCCGCACTTGACCGTGCTGGAGAACTGCACGCTGGCGCCGATCTGGGTGCGCAATATCCCCAAGAAGGACGCCGAGGCGACCGCGATGAAATACCTGGAGCGGGTCAAGATCCCGCACCAGGCCAACAAATATCCGGGGCAGATGTCAGGCGGTCAGCAGCAGCGCGTGGCGATCGCCCGCGCGCTGACCATGAACCCCAAGGTCATGCTGTTCGACGAGCCGACCTCGGCGCTTGATCCGGAAATGGTCAAGGAAGTGCTCGACACCATGGTCGACCTCGCCAATGAAGGCATGACCATGCTGGTCGTCACCCACGAAATGGGATTTGCGCGCGAAGTCGCCAATCGTGTCGTGTTCATGGACGCCGGCCAGGTGATCGAATCCAACACGCCGGAAAACTTCTTCGCCAATCCGCAGCACGCGCGGACGAAGTTGTTCCTCAGCCAGATCTTGCGGCATTGACAGTTCTATCTGTCGTCATGGCCGGGCTTGACCCGGCCATCCACGTCCTTCTGCTTAATTGAAACAAAAACGTGGATGCCGGGCACAAGGCCGGGCATGACGACGTTGGAGATTTGCTGCTCTCACACCTTCTCAAACGGCAGATCGACCTTCGGGCGCTTTTCCAGCCATTCCGGCACCGGCAAATTCTTGGCGCGCATGAACGCCGGATTGAACAGCTTTGACTGATAGCGGCCGCCGGAATCGGCAAGGATGGTGACGATGGTCTTGCCGGGCCCGAGCTGCTTGGCGAGCCGGATCGCGCCCGCGATGTTGACGCCGGTGGAGCCGCCGAGGCAGAGGCCCTCGTGCTCGGTCAGGTCGTAGATCACCTTTACCGCTTCCTCGTCCGAGATCAGGAAGGCGTCGTCGACCTTCGCGGTCTCGATGACAGGCGTGACGCGGCCGAGCCCGATGCCTTCGGTGATCGAGTCTCCCGGTGTCGATTTGGCCGTGCCGTTCTTGAACAACTCGTACATCGCAAAGCCATGCGGATCGGCGCAGGCGTTGACGATGCCGGGGTGCTTTTCCTTCAGATAGCGGCTGGTGCCGGCCAGCGTGCCGCCGGTGCCGACCGAGCAGATGAAGCCGTCGATCTTGCCGCCGGTCTGCTGCCAGATCTCGGGGCCGGTCGATTCGTAATGCGCCTTGGCGTTATCGAGGTTGTTCCACTGATCGGCGAACAGCACGCCGTTCGGCTCGCTCTTACGCAGCTGCGCGGCGAGCCGTCGTCCGACATGCTGGTAGTTGTTCGGATTGGAGTACGGCAGCTGCGGCACTTCGATCAGTTCCGCGCCGCATAGCCGCAGCATGTCCTTCTTTTCCTGGCTCTGGGTCTCCGGGATCAGGATCATCGTCCGGTACCCACGCGCGCTCGCTACGACGGCAAGACCGATACCGGTGTTGCCCGCGGTCGACTCGACCACGAGGCCGCCGGGCTTGAGGTCGCCGCGCTTCTCGGCTTCGAGGATCATCCATTTGCCGGCGCGGTCCTTCACCGACTGACCGGGATTCATGAATTCGGCCTTGCCGAGAATGGTGCAGCCGGTCGCTTCGGAAGCGCGCTTGAGCTTGATGAGCGGCGTGTTGCCGATGGCTTCGATGACGTCTTTGTTGAAGGTCATTTGGAATTGCCGGTTTGCTTTGCCTATTCGTTGAGCGAACCCTAAAGGACCGCCGCTGGGCATACAAGCCAGCGCTTAAGTCGCAGCCGGTCATCTGGATTTGCGAACACCACCTGACGCGCCCCGATATTTCCCTGACGGCATCTGGTTCGGCCAGGGCTCGCGGAAATTGCTTCGCCAGATCGCGAGCGCCTTGGCATAATCTTGCCCGAAAATGCACTCGCGGATGGCGGGAACGCCGAACTACTTGCCGATGGTTGCTGAAGCAGGCGACAAGTTCTCATCGTCGATGATGACGTGTTCGCCGGCGCAAGATTCGCGATCATGGACGGCGAAGGGACGGCTACGCCGGGGTTCCCGGTAGTTCGAATCGGCTGCAGGCGCGTTTTCACCCGAGCAGACGGATTTGGGCCGTGGGAATGGGGAAAAAACCCGTGAAATCTTCGTAAGGTTTCGCGGGTCCGGCATTAACCTGACCGCGTCCCAAGGCCGATAAAATAAGGCTAACTTGCACTTTTGATCGCCGATTGGCTCGCTTGCGCCAGCGATCGTCGGGATGGTTCCGGGACTGTCCGCGCCCTGATCGCAAGGGTAGTATGACGGCTCGGTTCCAACGGAAGCATCACCCCCGTGAACGTGTCGCAGACTACCCAAACAAACGTTCATCGCGGGCCACGCTGGAATTTGTCCCGTGGAGAACGGGTGTGACCCAGCGAATAATGGAGGCTGTGGCTGAAGGCTGGCGGGCGCGCTTTCCAGGTGCAAGTCGCCGGGTGAGCCGCTTTGCGCGCTCAATCGCGGTGCTCGGGCTGGTCGCCAGTTCGGCGGGCTGTATCCTGACCAAGGATCTGCCCGATCCCGCACTCGACATCCCCGAAGGCTACAAGGCCGCCCGCCTGACCAAGCCGCAGGACGCGCCGCCGACGCTCGACTGGTGGCGCGGTTTCCGCTCGCGGGAACTGACGACGCTGATGGAAGAAGCCCAGACCGTCAATCTGGATATCGCCGCCGCCACCGCACGCTTCCTGCAGGCCGATGCGCAGGCGCGGATCGCCGGCGCGGCGTTGTTGCCGACCCTGAGCGGCAGCGGTTCGGAAAGCTATTCACGAACCTCCGGCTCGAGTTCGAGTGGCCTGACCAATGGCGGCCGCGAGGTCGTCAACTATCAGGCCTCGCTGAGCGCCAGCTACGAGCTCGATTTCTGGGGCAAGAATCGTGACGCCGCCCAGGCGGCGGAAGAGACCGCGGTCGCCAACCGCTTCGACCGCGACGTCATCGCATTGACCACGCTGACCACGGTTGCCAACGCCTATTTCCAGGTGCTCGCGGCGCAGGACCGGATTCGCACCGCAGAGCGCAACATCGCCAGCGCGGTCCGCATCCTCAACGCCATCAAGGAGCGGCTGCAGGCCGGCACCGGCAACGACCTCGACGTCGCCCAGCAGGAAACCGTTGTTGCCAACCAGCGCGCGCTGGTGCCGCCGCTGCGGCAAACGCTCGACCAGAACATCAATGCGCTGGCCACGCTGGTGTCGCGGCCGCCGGAATCGGTGCGCGTCATCGGCGGCACGCTGAACCAGATTGTCTCGCCCCGCGTCACGCCCGGCCTGCCGTCGGAACTCTTGACGCAGCGCCCCGACATCAGGCGCCAGGAAGCGCAGCTGGCGTCCGCCACCGCCAATGTCGGCAACGCGCGCGCGCAGTTTTTCCCGAGCATTCAACTGACCGGGCAGGGTGGCTATCAGAGCTCCGCATTGGCGTCGCTGTTTCAGCCGCAGGCCGCGTTCTTCAGCATGGTCGGCAGCCTGACCCAGCCGATTTTCGACGGCGGCAGGATCCTCGGCAATTTCGAATTTACCAAGGCCCGGCAGGATGAGTTGCTGCAGACCTATCGCAAGACGGTGGTGCAGGCCTTTGCCGATGTCGACAATGCGTTGATGTCGATCCGCCAGACCACGGAGCGGCTGCGGCTGCAGCGCGAGGTGGTGGCGTCCTCGCGGCGGGCGTTTCAACTGTCCGAGCAGCAATTGCGGGCCGGAACTGCCGACATCGTAACTGTGCTAAATACGCAATTGACGTTATTCCAGGCGGAAGATTCGCTATCGCAGGCCCAATTGGCCCGGCTGCTCGCGATCGTCAGCCTGTATCAGGCGCTGGGGGGCGGCTGGGAGCCTAGGATGGAAAGGCCGGTCGATGCTCTTTAAGCCGGAGTCAGAGGAAGGCGCCAAAACTGTAGAGGTGCGCAAGGCGGGTTTCTGGTCGCGCGTGCTCAAGCGCATGGTTTCACTTGCCGTGACGCTCGTGATCCTCGGCGGTCTGGCTTACATCGGCTGGTACGCGTTTCAGCCCAAACCGAACGGCGGCGGCGGTGGTCGCGGCGGCGCGCGGCTCGACCTTCCGGTGCCGGTGCTGGCGGCGACGCCGCGCACCCAGGACGTGCCGGTCTATCTCGACGGCGTCGGCTCCGTCCGCGCACTGAATAATGTTCTCGTGCGCGCCCAGGTCGACGGCAAGTTGATCTCGGTGAACTTCACCGAGGGCCAGGACGTCAAGAAGGGCGACGTGCTGGGCGAAATCGATCCGGTGATCTACCAGGCGCAATATGATCAGGCGGTTGCCAAGAAGGCGCAGGACGAAGCCCAGCTCGCCAACCAGAAGCTCGATCTCGCCCGCTACCAGCAGCTCGCGGCGTCCAACGCCGGATCGAAGCAGCAGGCCGATACGCAGCGCGCCTTGGTGGCCCAGCAGGAAGCGCTTGTGAAGGCCGACCAGGCCGCGATCGACAATGCGCAAGCCACTCTCGGTTACACCAAGATCATCGCCCCCCTGTCGGGACGCGCCGGCCTGCGCCAGGTCGACCAGGGCAACATCATCAAGGCGTCGGACGCGACCGGTCTTGTCATCATCACCCAGCTGCAGCCGATCGCGGTGCAGTTCAGCCTGCCGCAGCAACAGATCGTGCGGGTCAATGCCGCCGCGGCCAAGGGCGCACTCGCTGTCGACGTCTTCGGCAATGACGGCGTCACCGTGGTCGACACCGGCACGCTGAAAGGCATCGACAACCAGGTCGACCCGACCACGGGAACGCTGAAACTCAAGGCGGAATTTCCCAACGCCAAATTCCAGCTCTGGCCCGGCCAATTCGTCAATGTGCGGCTGAAGGTCGAAACGCTCGACAAGGCGATCGTGGTGCCGACCTCGGCGGTCCAGCGTGGCCCTGCCGGGACATTCAGCTACGTGATCGGCCCCGGCGATATCGCGACCGCCAAGCCGGTGGTGGTGACGCAGCAGAACGAGCACGATGCGGTGATCGCGAGCGGGCTTTCGACCTCCGACCGCGTGGTGACCACGGGCTTTGCCAATCTGTCCGACGGCGCCAAGGTTCTGATCGGCACCGATGACCGGGCGCCGACCGCCGACCTCGCGCCACGCAAGCGCAGCCGCAGCCCCGACGGCAAGGGCGGTCAGGGCGGTCAGGGCGGCCAAGCCAAAGAAGGCCAGGCCAAGGAAGGTCAAGCCAAAGACGGCGAACACCGCGGCAGACGCGAACGCGGCGAGGGCGATCAAAAAGGACAGACCGGGCCGGCACCGGCCGGCCAACAGTCGGGCGGGCCTGCGAAATCGCAGCCATGAGGACGCAACCATGAGCGTCTCCGAACCATTCATCCGCCGGCCGATCGCGACCTCGTTGCTCGGGATCGCGCTGCTGATCGGCGGCGCGCTCGGCTATTGGGCGCTGCCGGTGTCGGCGCTGCCGCAGGTCGATTTCCCGACCGTGCAGGTCACGACGCAACTGCCGGGCGCCAGCCCCGACGTGGTGGCCTCGCTGATCACGGCGCCGCTGGAGCGTCAGCTCGGCCAGATCCCGTCGCTGTCGTCGATGCAATCGACGAGTTCGTTCGGCGTCAGCCAGATATCGCTGCAGTTCGATCTCAACCGCGACATCGACGGCGCCACCCAGGACGTGCAGGCCGCGATCAATGCGGCGGCCGGCATCCTGCCCAAAAACCTGCCGTACCCACCGACCTACGCCAAGGTCAACCCGGCCGATGCACCCGTCATGACGCTGGCGCTGACGTCGGAGACGATCTCGCTGCGCGCGATGAGCGACATCGCCGACACGATTTTGGGGCAGCGGCTCAGCCAGATTTCCGGCGTTGGTCGCGTCGCGGTGCTCGGCGGATTGAAGCCTGCAATTCGGGTGCAGGCCGACCTTGCGCGGCTCGCCGCCTACGGCATTTCGATGGAGGACCTGCGCGCCGCCATTGCCGGGGCCAACGTCTCGGGCCCGAAGGGATCGCTCGATGGCGCGCAGCAAGCCTACACCATCGCCGCCAACGACCAGATCGCGGCGGCGGAGGCCTACAAGCCGATCATCATCGCCTATCGCAACGGCGCGCCGGTCACGATCGGCGATGTCGCCGTCATCATCGACGGGCTGGAGAACGACCGCACCGGCGGCTGGTATCAGGGCACGCCGGCCGTCATCATCGACATCCAGCGGCAGCCCGGCGCCAATGTGATCGAGGTGGTGCGCCAGATCCGCGAGGAAATTCCCAAGGTGCAGCGCGCGATCCCGGCCGGCGTCAAGCTGACCATCGTCAGCGACCGCACCGTCACCATCCGCGCCTCCGTCCATGACGTGCAGTTCACGCTGATCCTTTCAGTGGTGCTGGTGACGCTGGTCGTGCTGCTGTTCCTGCGCTCGCTGCGCGCCACGCTGATCGCAGGCGTGGCGCTGCCGCTGTCGCTGATCACGAGCTTCGGGATCATGTATTTCGCGGGCTTCAGCCTCGACAATCTGTCGCTGATGGCGCTCACGATCGGCACCGGCTTCGTGGTCGACGACGCCATCGTGATGATCGAGAACATCGTCCGCCACATGGAAGACGGCGAGTCCGTGATGGAGGCCTCGCTGAAGGGCGCCAGCGAAATCGGCTTCACCGTGATTTCGCTGACGGTGTCGCTGATCGCGGTGTTCATCCCGCTATTGTTCATGTCCGGCTTGGTCGGCCGCATGTTCCGCGAATTCGCGCTGACGCTGACGATCGCGGTGGTGACCTCGGCGGTCGTCTCGCTGACGCTGACGCCGATGATGTGCTCGCGGCTGCTCAAGAACGTCCATGAGGAATTCGCCGTTCCGGGGCTGGCCGCCGTCAGCCGCTTCATCGATCGCACGGTCGAACTGTATCACCGCACGCTGCTGTGGGTGCTGCAGCGCCAGCGCGCCACGCTCGCCGTGACGTTCCTCACCATCGTCGCTACCCTGGTCATGTACGTGGTCGCGCCGAAGGGGTTTCTGCCGCTGCAGGATACGGCTTCGATCACGGCGGTGACCGAGGCCGGGCCCGACGTTTCCTTTGCCGAGATGCAAAGCCGGCAGATGGCGGCGGCGGCCGCGATCCAGGCCGATCCGGATGTGGTCGGCGTGGTCTCCGTGATCGGCGCAGGCTCGGTCAATCCGACCACCAATGTCGGGCGTCTGGTGATGACGCTGCGCCCGCGCGGCGAGCGAAGCGACGACATCATGGTCGTGGTGAACCGGCTGAAGCAGCGCACGGCCTCGATTCCTGGCATGACCATCTATTTCCAGCCGGTGCAGGATGTGCAGATCTCGACCCAGTCGAGCCGCTCGCAATACCAGTACACGCTGACCGGCACCGATTCCGCCGAAGTGACCAAATGGGCCAACAGGCTCGTTGCCGAAATGCGGCGGGATCCGTTGTTCCGCGACGTCTCGTCGGAAGCGCAGGAGGGTGGCTTGCGCGCCGCGCTCGACATCGACCGCCAGCGCGCCGGCCAGCTCGGCGTCAGCCTGCAGGTCGTGACCGATACGCTGAACGACGCCTTTGCGCAGCGGCAGATTTCGACCATCTACGGCCAGGCCAACCAGTACCGCGTGGTGCTGGAAGCCATGCCGATGTATCAGCGCGATCCATCGATCCTCTCGAAACTCTACGTGCCGGGCGCGTCGGCAACGCCGGGAAGCCCGGCCGGTCAGGTGCCGATCTCGGCGATCGCGACGCTGACGCGCACCACCGCGCCGCTGGCGATTTCGCATCACGCGCAGTTCCCCGCCATCTCGCTCAGCTTCAACCTGGCGCCGGGCGAAGCGCTCGGCGACGCCGTCGAGGCGGTCAAGTCGATCGAAACCCGCATCGGCATGCCCGGCAGCATCGTCGGCGTCTATGCCGGCGACGCGGCCGAGTTCGCCAAATCGCTGGCCGGGCAGCCATGGCTGATCCTGGCCGCGCTAGTCACCATCTACATCGTGCTCGGCGTGCTCTATGAGAGCTACATCCACCCGATCACCATTCTCTCGACGCTGCCCTCGGCCGGCATCGGCGCCATCCTGGCCTTGATGCTGTGCGGCCAGGACCTGTCGGTGATCGGCCTGATCGGCATCATCCTGTTGATGGGCATCGTCAAGAAAAACGCGATCATGATGATCGACTTCGCCCTCGAGGCGGAGCGGCACAGGGGCATGTCCGCGCACGAAGCCATCGTGCAGGCCTGCCTGTTGCGCTTCCGCCCGATCATGATGACGACACTGGCCGCGCTGTTCGGCGCGCTGCCGCTGGCGCTCGAAAGCGGCACCGGCGCGGAATTGCGTTTCCCGCTCGGCGTCTCGATCATCGGTGGATTGCTGCTGAGCCAGTTGCTGACGCTCTACACCACGCCCGTGATCTATCTGGCGCTCGACCGGCTCAACCGCAAAATCGACAAGGCGGTGCCGAAGCCGGGGCCTGCGGGGCCGCCCGTTGCCGGCGCCACCGAGGGGATGCAGTAATGGCATCGATCTCGATCTCGGAGCCCTTCATCCGCAGGCCGGTAGGCACCACGCTGCTGGCGATCGGGCTCTTTCTGGTCGGGGTTGTCGCCTACGTGTTTCTGCCGGTGTCGGCGGTTCCCAACGTCGATTTTCCGTCGATCCGGGTTTCCGCCACGCGCCCGGGCGCCGACCCCTCGATCATGGCGTCGACGGTTGCGGCCCCGTTGGAGCGGCGACTCGGGCAAATCTCGGGCATCGACCAGATCACCTCGACCAGTTCGCTCGGCACCACCAGCATCCAGTTGCAGTTCGCGATCGGCCGCAACATCGACCGCGCCGCGCGCGACGTGCAGGCGGCGATCAACGCCTCGCTGGCGGATTTGCCGACCGACCTGCCGTCATTGCCGCGGTTCCGCAAAGCCAACCCGTCGGCGGCGCCCGTGTTCGTGCTGGCGCTGACCTCGAAGACGCTGACGACAAGCGCGATGTATGACGTCGCCGATACCGTGATCGCGCAGCGCATCTCGCAGGTGCCGGGGGTCGGCGAAGTCACCGTCAGCGGCGCGGATCAGCCCGCGGTACGGATCGCGCTCAACCCGGTCGCGCTTTCCAATGCCGGGATAGCGACCGACGACGTCCGGCTGGCGATCGTCAATTCCAACCCGCTCGGCCCGGTCGGAATCTTCAACGGCGCCCGCCAGAGCGAGACGATTTCGACCAACAAGCAGATGCGGACGGCGGCCGAATTCCGCGACATCATCATCAAGAGTTCGGGGGGCAATTTCGTTCGCCTCTCCGACGTGGCTGAGGTGGAAGACTCCGTCCGCAACAGCCGCTCGATCGCCTGGTTCAACAAGCAGCCGGCGGTGCTGATCCAGATCACCAAGCAGGGCGACGCCAACGTCATCGATACCGTCGACCGGGTGAGGGCGCTGCTGCCGGAATTGCAGCAATGGCTGCCGGGCGGCGTCGAGATTTCGACGCTGGTCGACCGCACCGGCACCATCCGCGCCAGCGTGCTCGACATGCAGTTTACGCTGCTGGCGACCGCGTTCCTGGTCATGGTTGTCGTGTTCGCCTTCCTGCGGCGGTTGACGCCGACGATTGCCGCCGGCGTCTCGGTGCCGCTGGCGCTGGCCGGCACCTGCGCCGGGATGTGGCTGGCCGGCTTCTCGATCGACAATCTGTCGCTGATGGCGCTGGCGATTTCGGTCGGCTTCGTGGTCGACGACGCCATCGTGATGATCGAGAACATGTACCGCAATCTCGAGCAGGGCATGGCGCCGCTCGCCGCAGCGATGGAAGGCGCCAAGCAGATCGGCTTTACGGTGCTGTCGATCAGCCTGTCGCTGATCGCGGCCTTTACGCCGCTGATTTTCATGGACGGGATCGTCGGGCGGCTGCTGCGCGAATTCTCGCTGACGCTGACCTTTGCCATCGTGGTGTCGACCGTGGTCTCGCTGACGGTCACCCCGATGATCTGCGCGCATTTCATCAAGGAGGCGACTTCCGATCGCGCCACCTGGTTCGACCGCCTGGTCGAGGGCACGCTGTCGCGCACCGTGTCGTTCTACACCTGGACGCTGCGCCGGGTGCTGGAATTTCCGTATCTTACCCTGCTCGTGTTCTTTGCCACCATCGCGCTGACGGTGACGCTCTATATCAAGACGCCGAAGGGCTATTTCCCGACCGATGACAGCGGCTTCATCATCGGATCGACCCGCGCCTCCCCCGACATCTCGTTTCAGGCCATGCTCGGCCTGCAACAGCAATTGGCCGATATCGTCATGGCCGACCCTGCGGTCGCCGGGATCGGCTCCTCGCTTGGCAGCGGCGGCGGTCCCGGTGGCGGCGGCTCTAACCGCGGCACCATGTTCATCAGCCTGAAGCCGCCGGAGGAGCGGGCGGGGCAATCGACTGCCGACGTGATCGATCGCCTGCGCCGGGCGCTCTATCGCGTCGCGGGCATCCGCCTGTTCATGTTCGCCGCCCAGGATATAAGGACCGGCGGACGGCAGAGCGATTCCGACTATCAGTACACGTTGTCGAGCACCGACCTCGGTCTGCTGCAGAAATGGGCCCCCATTGTCGGCAAGCGCATGGAGACCGTCGAGGGCATCACCGACGTGTCCTCTGACCGCGATCCCGGCGGGTTGCAATTGTCATTGGTGATCGACCGGAAGACGGCGTCCAGCTTGGGTGTTCGCGTCCAGGACATCGACAACGCCTTGAACAACGCGTTCGCGCAGCGGCAGATTTCGATCATCTATACCCAGCGCAACCAGTACATGGTGGTGCTGGAGATCGACCCGAAGTTCCAGGCGGATCCGTCGAACCTCGAACGTATCTTCGTCGCCGGCGCCAACGACGCGCAGGTGCCGCTATCGGCGGTCGCGCGCTATCAGCGCGGCCTGTCGCCGCTGGCGGTCTATCACTCGCAGTCGTTCCCCTCGACGACGGTGTCGTTCAATCTGCTGCCCAACGTGCCGCTCGAGGTCGCGACCACCAACATCCAGCGCGCGGTCGACGAGCTGCACATGCCGGAGGGCATCCGCGGCAGTTTCGACGGCAATGCCGGCGACTTCAACAAGACCAGCGGCCGGCAGCCGCTGCTGATCCTCGGCGCGCTGGTGGCGATGTATATCGTGCTCGGCGTGCTCTATGAGAGCCTTGCCCATCCCCTGACCATCATCTCGACGCTGCCTTCGGCGGGGCTCGGCGCGCTGCTCGCGCTGCAGGTGACCAACACGCCGCTGACCGTGATCGCCTTTGTCGGCATCATTCTCTTGATAGGGATCGTCAAGAAGAACGGCATCATGATGGTGGATTTTGCACTCGACGCCGAGCGCCACCGTGGTCTGTCGTCGGCGGATGCGATCTTCGAGGCCTGCACCGCCCGGTTCCGTCCGATCCTGATGACGACGCTGGCGGCCCTGTTCGCGGGCATCCCCCTCGTCATAGCGACCGGCCCAGGCACCGAGCTGCGCCGGCCGCTCGGAATCACCATCATCGGGGGATTGTTCGTGTCCCAGATCCTCACTTTGTACACGACACCCGTGATCTACCTTCTGATCGACCGGTTGCGGCGGCGGTGGTCCGAACCGGCCGCAATCCAGGCGCCGGCGGAATAATCACCGGAACGGCGCTGAATTGTTGATGGGGTGGGCGGCGCAGCGTATAGCGGGCGGATGTCAAAACAATCTGAAGCCAAGATTGCGCCTGAAGCTGACGAGGTGCCGGAGTGCGCCGACTGCGGCAAACCGGTGCCTCTGTGTATCTGTGACAGCATCACGCCGATCGAGAACAAGGTTTCGCTCCTGATCCTGCAGCATCCGCAGGAACAGGACCGGACGCTGGGTACGGCGCGCCTGACGGCACTCCATTTTGGCGACGCCGTGCTCAAGATAGGATTGTCTTGGCCGAGCCTCTCCAAGGCGCTGGGGCGGCCGGTGGACGATCCCTCACGCTGGGCGGTGCTGTATCTTGGTTCCGCCAAGGTCAGCGAGCTCGAGACCGAGAACGAAATCGTCGCGATCAACCGCAAGGGCGAGATCGAACCGCATCAGCGCGCGATTCTCAGCGATATCGAGGGCATTGTGCTGCTCGACGGCACCTGGAGCCAGGCTAAGGCGCTTTGGTGGCGCAATGCGTGGATGCTGAAATGCCAGCGGGTGATTCTTGGGCCCAAGCGCGCCTCGCGTTATGGAAAGCTCCGCAAGGAGCCGCGTGCCGACGGGCTCTCCACGATCGAGGCCGCGGCGATGCTGCTGGCCGGACTGGAGAAGCGACCCGATATCGCCGAGACGCTCAACGGCAGTTTCGAGCGGCTGCTGACGCGGTATCGCGAGGTTCAGACCACCATGCCGGAACTCGCACCCAAGCCGAAGAAGAAGGATTATCGTCGCCGCAAAGGGGTTAAAGCCCGCGCCAAATAATGCTAGCGAAGGTTGCGAGCGATCAGTAGAACCGCCGCGTTGTCTGTCACCAAAGCCGAAAACGTCAGCAGAAAGTACCGATGCAATCGCTTGAGTCACAACATGACGAGGTTGTCGTCGGGCCAAGCGACCGCAATTTCGGGTTCACGATGGCCACGGTCTTTGCGCTGATCGGCGGTTACGGTCTCTACCAGGCTTCGTCTCATGCGCCGTTCTGGCTGGGCGGCGCCGCGGTGTTTGCCTGCCTGACCCTGTGGCGTCCGCGAACGCTCAACCCCGCCAACCGGGCATGGCTGAAGCTCGGGCTTCTGATGTACCGCGTGGTCAACCCCGTCATCATGGCGCTGCTCTTCTTTGGCACGATCCTGCCGATTGGGCTGGCGATGCGCCTGTTCGGCAAGGATTTCCTCAAGCTCGCCAGGGATCGTTCATCGCCGACCTATTGGCTGCCGCGCTCCGATCCGAGACCACCATCGCAATCCATGCGGCAGCAGTTCTAGGGTCCGCCTGATGTCGTGCCTGCGCGATCCATTTGTCTTTCCGGGATCGCTTTCTCGCGATACCCGTATGGGAGCATTGCCGGCGGTAACCAAGGGCTCAGCGCTGACGCCGTTCGTCTGTACCCTGTTTTGAGTGGCGGCGTGCGCATTCTCGGCATCTCGGCATTCTACCACGATAGCGCCGCGGCTCTGCTGATGGACGGCAAGATCGTCGCTGCCGCACAGGAAGAGCGTTTCACGCGCAGGAAGCACGATCCGAACTTTCCGGCCGCCGCGATCCGTTATTGCCTGTCGGCGGCGGGCATCAGCGCAAGCGAACTCGACCACGTCGTGTTCTACGAAAAACCGTTCCTCAAATTCGAGCGCCTGCTCGAGACCTACCTTGCATTTGCACCACGGGGCTTTCAGTCGTTCCGGAAGGCGATCCCGGTCTGGCTAAAGGAGAAGCTGTTTCAAAAGCGCCTGCTCCGCGACCATCTCCTGGAGATCGACGGCAGTGTCGATTGGGAAGCCAAACTGCTGTTCGCCGATCATCACCAGAGCCACGCGGCGTCGGCGTTCTTTGCCTCGCCGTTTGCCGAGTCCGCGATCCTGACGCTGGACGGCGTCGGCGAATGGACGACGACGTCGGCCGGCTACGGCAAGGACAATACGCTCGACCTGACGCGCGAGATCAACTTCCCGCACTCGGTGGGGCTGCTTTATTCGGCCTTCACCTATTACACCGGCTTCAGGGTCAATTCCGGCGAGTACAAGGTGATGGGCCTCGCGCCCTACGGCGAGCCGAAATATACCAAACTGATCCTCGACCATCTCGTCGACCTCAAGGACGACGGCAGCTTCCGGCTTGATCTGCAATATTTCGATTATTGCACCGGCCTGACCATGACCAACGGCCGGTTCGACAAGCTGTTCGGCGGCAAACCGCGCGAGCCGTCCGAGCGCCTCGACCAGCGCCACATGGATCTGGCCGCTTCCGTGCAGCAGGTAACGGAAGAGATCGTGCTGCGGCTGACCCGCAGTCTGGCCCGCGAGGGGCAATCGGAGAACCTGTGTCTGGCCGGCGGCGTGGCGCTGAACTGCGTCGCCAACGGAAAAATTCTGCGGGAGCGCACCTTCAAGAACATATGGGTGCAGCCCGCCGCGGGCGACGCCGGCGGCGCGGTGGGCGCGGCGTTGGCGGCGTATTATCAATTTGCCGGCAAGCCGCGCGCGACTCCCGCCGGCGATGCCATGGCCGGCGGCTATCTCGGGCCGTCATTCGTGCAAGCCGAGATCGAGCAGCGCCTGGCGCAGGCGGGGGCGGTGTTCACTGCGCTCACCGATGACGCGCTGATCGAAAGCACCGTCAAAGCACTGGTTGCGGAGAAAGCAGTCGGCTGGTTCCAGGGACGGATGGAATTCGGCCCGCGCGCACTTGGGGCGCGGTCGATCCTCGGCGATCCCCGGTCACCGAGGATGCAGAGCTCGCTCAACCTGCGGGTCAAGTTCCGCGAGAGCTTTCGTCCCTTCGCACCGGCCGTGCTGCGCGAGGATGTCGCCGAATGGTTCGAACTCGACGGCGACAGTCCGTACATGCAGATCGTCGCCGATGTGCTGAAAAAGCACCGCCGGCCCGCCAATCCCGGCGATGAAAAGCTGTTCGGCATCGAGCGGCTCAATATCCCGCGCTCGGACATCCCGGCCGTGACGCATGTGGATTATTCGGCGCGGATACAGACCGTGCATGCCGACACCAATGCGCGCTTTCATGCGCTGCTGACGGCCTTCAAGGCCGAAACCGGGTGTCCGGTGCTGGTCAACACCAGCTTCAATGTCCGGGGTGAGCCGATCGTGTGCACGCCGGAAGACGCCTTCCGCTGCTTTATGGGCAGCGATATCGAAGTGCTGGTGGTCGGCAATTGCCTCCTGCTCAAGGAAGACCAGCCGACATCGCTGAAGCTCGACTACAAGAACGCGTTCGAGCTCGACTGATCGAACAGCGAGGCGGATCGCGAGTTTCAGACATCCACGGATTTGGAGGTTCAGAACTTTGTCGATGGGAAACGAGGAAGGTTGCCTAACCCATTTGCGGGCTGTATTGATCCGCCCCGATGGGGCCACGTGGCGGAGTGGTTACGCAACGGTCTGCAAAACCGTGTACACCAGTTCAATTCTGGTCGTGGCCTCCATCCATATAATCAATAACTTAGGTCGATTATATGAGAGGCCGGACGAGCTTCAGGCCGTTGTCAGGTCCAGGCGCTCAGCAGGAGGCGTACCAGCCTTCAGGAAACGGAACCAGCGGCCAAGGGGCGCGGTTGTCGTTGGCGGGGCGCGGCGTCCGGCGAAAGGGCAGGGTCTGGGCCACGAAATCATCCTCCGGTATGGGCGCAATGGCCGTTTTCACGGCGTCCAGCAATCGGTCGAACTCAACTTCGCTCATCGCGCTCTCCGGGGTTCCAGAGCGCACGTTCTCAAAACCGGTTTGTTTCCAGATTGAACGGATCGATCCAATTTTATCGATCGGCCAACCACGGCAAACGTAGTTACTAAATGGTTGATTCCCCGAGGGCCACGGTAGACCCGAACGCCCGGCATAAAGTGTGAGAAAAATCACATTCCACGAAAATTATTCCGCGTATTCGGTCGGATGACGTCCGTGCTGTCAAGCCGGACCGGACCAAGGGAGATGCGGACATGAAGACGCACGTGGCGCGAGTTGGAGCGGTACGCAGCCGGATCCGTCGCGCTTCGATGGTCGGAATGCTCCTCGCGCTGTTCGCAGCAGGGTCGGCTAACGCCCAACAGGGTACGCCCGAGCAACGCCGGGCCTGCACGCCCGACGTCTACCGCCTGTGCGCCGGCGAAATCCCGAACGCGCGCGCCATCACCGCCTGCCTGCGCCGGCAGAGGGGAAGCCTGAGCCCGGCATGTGCGGCGGTGTTCGAGCAGTAGCCCGCTGCTGCACCCCCAGGGCGCGACGCCTGTTCTCTTTACGAAGCGGGATCATTTCCTTAGATGCGATGAAAACTTCGCATTCAGGGAGCGATGCCGTCCATGAAAGCCGCTGGATTGAAGGGCCCGCTTGCGGGCAAGGTCGCGCTGGTCGCAGGCGCCACCCGCGGCGCCGGCCGCGGCATTGCCGTCCAATTGGGGGCGGCCGGGGCGACGGTCTACGTGACCGGGCGCACGACGCGACAGGCGCCGTCAGAGATGAACCGGCCGGAGACGATCGAGGAAACCGCCGATCTGGTGAATGCGGCCGGTGGCCATGGCATCGAGGTTCAGGTCGATCATCTCGAACCCACACAGGTGCAGGGCCTGGTCGATCGCATCGCATTCGAGCAGGGCGCCTTGCATATCCTCGTGAACGACATCTGGGGCGCCACCCGGATGGAGTGGAACAAGCCGGTCTGGGAATCCTCTCTCGACTATGGCCTGCGTACGCTCCGCCTCGCCATCGATACCCACGCCATCACCAGCCATTTCGCCGCGCCCTTGCTGATCAAGACACGCGGCGGATTGGTGGTCGAGATGACCGACGGTACCGACGCCTACAACGCCACGAATTACCGGGTCTCGTTCTTCTACGATCTGGCCAAGGCCGCGGTGAACCGCATGGCCTTCGCTTTGGCCCATGAACTGGCGCCGCACGGCGGAGCGGCTGTTGCGCTGACGCCGGGGTGGCTTCGGTCGGAAGCGATGCTCGATGCCTACCGTGTCACTGAAGCGAACTGGCACGACGCCACCAAGGTCCAGCCGCATTTTGCGATATCGGAGAGCCCGGCCTTCGTCGGCCGCGCCGTCACCGCACTTGCCGGTGATCCCGACGTTGCGCGCTGGAACGGAAAATCGCTGTCGAGCGGCGAATTGGCAAAAATATACGGATTTACCGACCTCGACGGCAGCAGGCCCGATGCGTGGCGCTACGTCGTCGAGGTCCAGGACGCCGGCCGGCCCGCCGACGTCGCCGGCTATCGCTGACACGACGCGTTCTGGTCACATCTCCAGCGCCGCCAGGTTCTTCGGCAGCATCCGCTTGAACAGCGTCAGCATGCGCGCGGCTTGCTTCGGCTCCAGCGCGATGGCGTGGCGCACGGTGGCTGCGATCAGCGTCATGACCAGCTGCGAAAACGACGCCAGCGCAGGAGACGGCGCATTCGGCGCGATTCGCCGCAGCGCCTCGTCGAGTAGACCGGCGAGATAGGCGCCGCTGTTGCGCGGCCATAAAGCCATCTGCACTGCCGAAGAAATAGCGGGGCCTTGGATGCGTTTCAGCGCGCTCGCAACTCGGCAAAGTCGATATCCTCGGTGAGGCTATTCAGATCCGTTTTAAGGCCGTCAGATTGGCTTCGTTTTGCAAATTGGCAAGACCTGCCCGAGGCGCCATCGAACCGAGCCCATTGGACGTCGTTTCTGAAAAATGCAACTTTTGCGAGCTTCTTGGCTGATGCTCGCAACAGTTGCATTTCGGATCTTTCAAGACTAAAAATTCTTCGGCGTAATAGTTGCTAAGTAATAATATTATATTATACTCTTAATTACTGAAATATAGATTTAATATTATTTTAGTATTCGCACCTAATTTTTCACAATACTTACTAGGAGATCATAAATGTCCAACTCTAATACTTCCAAAAATGCTCTCACGCACGGTTTTTACTCCACTGACGTGGTTTTACCCGAGGAAAATAAGCAGGAATTCGACGATCTACTGCAAGCCTATCGAGACGAATATTGTCCCGATGGCATCTCAGAAGAAGCAGCGATATTTGACCTAGTTAGCCTGTACTGGAAAAAGCGCCGTCTCGAGGCCGGATTACAGCAGGCCTACCAAAAGCAGCTGGACCTTGACGCCAAAATCGCCGCTTTTGATTTGGGTCCTGCCGTGAAGTCGCAGTCCGAAGCCGTGCAGAGTGTCTGCAAGATCGTTCAGACACACCTAGAGCAAATTTATGGGCGCGTCGAAGCGAAAGCTGATACCCAGACTGTCAATCAGGCCGTTGATTTCGATAAGCTAACCGTGTTGGCGAAAGAGCTGAACCTCGTTGGCTCAGGCTTCATCGTTCCATCGCTTCAGGCCGCTGAAAAACTGAAACTTGATCAGATTGAGCGCGCTTGCCTACTGCATATCATGGAAAAGGAATTGAAGATTCAGGCGGAAATCGACAGACGTATCGAGAAGGTCTTGAAACGCCTGGTGGCAGTCAAAGAATACAAAAGGTTTTATGTTGCCAAATCTGTTAATGCGAACCAGATCGAGGCAATCAAATTGCGTGCCGAACCCTCCTAGGAATCCGGTGGGTCGTGAGCCTAAGTGGGCTTGATGGGTTAGGCCACCCATCGAACGGGTTGGCGCGATCTAATTTCCTTGCGGTTCTCCAATTTGAGTTCGGAGAGCCGCGAGGCGGTGCGATTACTGCGCTGAACCACGAAGTCGCAATCATGCGACCGACAACACTCTGCTTGGTTTCGACGACGATACTGTGCGCCAGGCAGCAATCGGTGCGCACGGGTCCGTGAGGTATTGCCTCGCAGTTCACCTGCGCTCCCAACGATGGGAAAGACCGCCTCCAAGATTACGACGACACCCACGGTCCTATCATGCCGCGTCCAGGCGATTTGCTCGCTGGCCGGTCAGACTTTCATCTTGTTCTTGTCCGCCTAGGATGAAGGCAGGGATGTTGCAACTTCGGCCGTCGTTGCAGCACACTCCGAGTGGCATGGATGTAGGATCAAGCCTAATCAACGAAGGCTTGGTCGTTCAATTCGTATGCGAGGCAACAAGCTATGCGCACTCCCGCGCCCGTAGTGTTGCCGTGACCGACTAAGCGGCGGTCATGAAGCAGCCACGCGAGCGGACTCGTTCGGAGGTTAGAACCGCGCTGCCCCCTCGAGCGAGTCCACCAACGCCGCGCCGCTGGGCATGGAAGCCAATTACCCCTCCTGATCGGGCACAAAACTCTGCGGCTGTACGACCCGCGGCGCCGCCGAGGAGATGTTCACCCGCCTAGCTCGGACCGTCTTTGGCTTTCTTAGGGTGAACCATTCAAAATCAAGATTCGCGCATTCCCTCGAGGCCAACCGGCAGTACCCCGGGCGAACAAATAGGTCAGCAAGGCAGGTGGCAGGCATCACGGCGATGAACGCGATCAACGCCGTGATCGTGCATTCGCTGTTCATCCCGCTCTTCCTGGGCACAACGGTTGCGAGCCTGCTGCTGGCGGTTGCAGGCGGGCTTCGGTGGGGCGAGCCGGGCGCGACGGCGATGCTGGCCGGCGGCGTGCTCTATGTGATCGGCATGTTCGTGTGCACAGCCGTCGTCAACGTGCCCTTGAACAACGCGCTGGCCGTCGTCGATCCCGCAAGTACCGAGGCCGCACCGCTACGGGCGCGCGCTCTGACCGACTGGACGTTGTGGAATCATGTCCGGACGATTGCATCCACTGCGGCCTGTGCGCTGTTCGTCAGGGCGATCGCGGTGAGATAGGGCGACACGCGCCATCCGTGTGCTGCGGCGTTCATTCGACCTTTGGACGGTCGTCAACTCTCTGGAGCTTCGACATGGTTGGAGGCATATTGTTGGCAACCGCCATTAACGGCGGAAATGACAGGGGGCGTCGCATGAGGATTTTCCCGATACTCGCGATCGGTTTGGCTCTGGCACTTGGCGCATGCGGTAAGGATCCTGGGCCTAAGGGCGATGCAGGTCCGCAGGGTCCGGCCGGCCCCCAAGGGGCGCAAGGCGTGCAGGGTATCGCGGGAGCGCAGGGCCAGCCCGGCGCACAGGGGCCCCAAGGCCCTCAGGGCGCGCCGGGTCCGAAGGGCGAGGCGGGTCCAAAGGGCGAACTCGGCCCCAAGGGTGAACCGGGCCCCAAGGGTGACACCGGTGACAAGGGTCCCAAGGGCGACAAGGGTGACGCAGGCGTCGCCGTTCGAGCCGTTCAGGCCGACGGGTCGGTAAGCTGCGAATCTACGGAAACGCTGGTGTCGGTGTTCTGCCCAGGTGGCGGTACCGCTGATGGCGCCAAATGCGGGACGGCCCCGACCGTCGGTTTGTGCCTGCGAAAGCCGTAAGCCAAACCGGACTCTGATTATCGCGCTCGCCGGTTCACGCCGGCGGGCTTCGCACTGGTAGATCTCGGTGAGGCCATCTCAGCCGGGGCCAATCGCTCATGCTTGGGGGTTCAAACTCGTCCTCTCTCTTCATGCGGCTACGTCGCTCGGTGTTCCCCCGAGCAGCCGGCTGTAGGAGCCGCAGCGAGAGCCGCGCTGTCTGGCCTCGCGAGAAAGCGCTGTGCCGGGACCGTGTTTGGCCCTTGCTTGGTGAACCATTCAAAATCAAGGTTCGCGCATTCCCTCAAGGCCAACTGGCAGTACCCGGGCGAACAAATAGGTCAGCAAGGTCCGCTTGCCCGCCTTGACGTCGGCAGTAACGGTCATACCCGGCTTGAGCTGGAAGCCGCCAGGCACGCCGTACATCTTGAGCTCATCAATGGCCGCGCGGGCTTTGTAGAAGACCGCAGAGCTATCGCCTTGGGTGATGACGGTTCCACGCTGCGTATCTTGCCCGCCGCCGAAGCTATCGGGGCTGATAAAGCGGACTGTCCCCTCGGCCATGCCGTATTGGACGAACGGGAAAGTGTCGAATTTGATCGCGACCTTCTGTCCGGCGTGGACGTAGCCGGCGTCGGCGGTAGCGATACGCATTTCCACCTCAAGCGGCGCATCGGTCGGCACGAGCGTGATCAGCTGCTCGCCGGATTGCATGACCGAGCCGACAGAGACCTTAGCCACACTGAGGACCACTGCGTCCTGGTCGGCACGTAAGTCAACGAGTTCGCGCCGAAGCGTCGCCTTGCGCAGGCTTTCAGTTGCATCGCTCAGGCTCCGCCTGCGCAAGGTGAGTTCCTCGCTGATCTTCGCCTTCCACTGCTGTTCGTAGCCGTCACGCTCGGCCACCAACTGGTCGAGGTCGCGGCGGGCGCGCTCGGCCGCGCCCGTCGCGTCCGTCAAGTTGCGTTGCATCTCGATGGCTTGATCTTCCGCGATCAGGCGGTTCACTTGGCTGCCGACCTGCAACCGCTCGAGTTCCCGTCGCTTTGACTCGAGGACGCTCGCGATCCGGTGGCGTTGGCCAAATGCCGCGACGTCGTGCTCAGCGCGGGTTATCTGCGCTTGAAGCCCGCTGAGTTTCTGGTTGTAGCTCTCAATCTGAAACCGATACTGCGCCTGGCGCTGGCCATACATCGCAACTTGCAGGACCGTGGAGGTATCCGCGCTCGTCGGCTGGTACGGCGTCCCGGAAGCTTCCGCCGTGAGCCGGTCGACCTCTGCCTGAAAGCTTTTCACCTGTGTCTGCAGGGCGCTTACGTCGGCCGCGGAGAAGGTCGGGTCGAGGCGCGCCAGCAGCTCTCCGGCGCGCACGGTTTGGCCCTCGTGCACGTTGATCGCGCGCACAATAGCCGTCTCAAGCGGCTGCACGACATTGGTTGCCTGAAGCGACACGACACGTCCCGAGCCGGTCACGACCATATCAATTGGAAACAGCGCAGCCACCGCCATCGAGGCTAGGATCGCCGAGACAACCGTCCAGAGCATGCTTCGCGCCGCGGGCTTGATCGGTGCTTCAACAAGCGCTGCCGTCGGGGACTCAAATTCGAGGAGCGCCAACGGTTGCGGGTCCACTCCGACGTCGTTTCGCCGTTGGCGCGGGGCACCGCCGAACGAGGGGATGCTTCTGCTTGCTCGCGTCGCGATGGCGCAGAATCTAAAAGAGCACTATTACGCCGAGATCGAACAGCGGAATCGGCTGAGCCAAGGCCCGCCGGTTCACGTCGGCGAGTTTTTCTTGTGGTGGAAGCCTCATTGGAGTTCAATGACCCGCGGTCCCTAAGGCAGCTGGGAAACGACCATCGGGCATTTCAAGTTTTTGGAGAGCGCGCAGATGACCAGATTTCCCGACTTCAAGCCGTAGTGCACAACACCGAAGGCATCAACGGAAGAAACTAACGAATGAACCCGCATCAAGCCGTCGCTAGCTTCGATCAAATAATAAACCTCCGCGACATGTTGCGCGATTTGAACCGAGCCAATGACTTTAGTGCCCTATTTGCGCGGTTTTGCGCCGAGAACTTTATCAACTCCCACGCGCAGCTTTTTCAAGACCTGCTGGTAATCTTCCTATTGAGAGGAAAGCGGGAGGGGTTTTTCGTTGAATTTGGAGCGACAAACGGTCGAGACCTAAGCAACACACTGATGCTTGAAGAGCTTTTCAGCTGGAAAGGGCTACTAGCCGAGCCAGCTAAGTGTTGGCACTCAGCGCTAAGGGCCAATCGCAAGGCATTGATCGACACCCGCTGCGTGTGGACGCAGACGGGCGAGCAACTCGAATTTCTGGAAACAGAATGGGCGGAAGTGTCTACGATCAGGCAATTGGCAGAATTGGACTACCAAAAGAACAATCGATCCAAGGGTACAGTCTATTCTGTGGAGACGATCTCGCTCAATGAGCTCCTAAAAGCACACAATGTTCCGCGGGAGATCGATTATGTATCTATTGACACTGAAGGATCAGAGGCCGCGATCCTGAAAGCTTTCAACTTCGCTGAACATGACATTAAAATCATGACAGTGGAGCACAACTACGTTGAGGCCAACCGGCAAGCAGTTTTCGAGCTACTTATTGACAGAGGGTTTGTGCGATTATTCGAGCCCCTGTCGAAATTTGACGATTGGTACGTGGAGCGTTCGATACTTGGGCCGTGAATGAGGTTAGCCGCGTGTTATCGGCGGCTGGACAGCATCAAGTTTCACAGTAGCCTGGCTCCAAAAACGACATAACGCATCGCAATCCTCGCGCTGTGATTGCTCTGCAACCATGCCCTCGTTATAGGTAACGTCAGCCGTCAAGGTATCAACACGTTGTGGGCGCGAATGCAAATACATGTCATCAATCTCGAACGGGACCACGAGCGACTCAAGCGATTTCTGGCGGGCAACGCGCATCTTCCCGCCATAGTTCGACCTCCTGCCATCGAAGGACGGAAACTCGATCGTGATCTGCTGGAAAAAACGGGCTACATTTCAAAGCCCCTGTCCTACAACAATGCGGCTCTAGGCAACGCCTATTCGCACATCGAATTGTGGTGCAAGGCGGTTGAGTCGGGCGAATCAGTCACCATCGCGGAAGATGACGCGATCTTTGCACCGAATTTTTCATCTGCTTCAGCGGAAGTTCTCTGTAAGCTAGATGCTGATTGGGACATCATCCTTTGGGGGTGGAATTTCGACGCGTTCTTGTGGCTGGAGATTCCGGAAGGGGTTTCGACCTGCAAACTTCAATTCGATCAAACAGAGCTCCGCAAGAACATTGAGGTCTTTCGAAGCAGGGAGTTCAGTTACAATCCTCTTCGGCTGCGTCATAGCTTTGGGCTGATGGCATACACGATTTCGCCGACAGGTGCGAAGTCGATGATGGAGATATGCCTTCCATTGCGGGATACGCTTATTGAATTCGACGGGTTTGGAGTTGTAATCGAAAACAAGACGATAGACGCAATCATGAACAGGGCATATCCGCGCCTGAAAGCCTATGTCTGCATGCCTCCGCTTGCGGTATCCGAGAACTGGCATGAGACTTCAAATACGCGATTGGATCCCTAGTCGATAGCGGCAAATTCGAGTTCTGACTCGGCCGAACCCTTCGCAAGTAGAGATGTGCAAACCAACTGCAACAAGTGAACGGGCCGCGGCCTCGGCACCAACCGGGTTTAGATGAAACGCGTCTTGGAAAATGTCGGTGCGGTTCATGCACAGGCCGATCGAGGGAGTGCTTCGCTGCGGCAAATTCGGTCTCCGAGGCAAGGGACGCTTGGTTTTCTCTCCGCACACCGGCGGGTGAAAGGAAATTCACAGCAGATCCAGCGCCAATCTGTTGCACTGCGACATCGGAGAGAGCGGCGCGGATCTCGGCTGCGTCGATGAGGGCAATCTAGGACTCGCTAACACGACGCAAGTGTTGCGATCGAACCGGACCAAGCGGTGCTTATAGTACCGTTCATCGAAGCGCATTTGAACCCCATGAATGAGGGCAAGCCAACCCCTCAAAGGGAATGAGCTGCGCCGCCTAGGAGATATGGGCGAGAGCCGCACTGCCCTGGCCTCGCGAGAAAAGCGCTGCGCCAGGACCATCTTCGGCCTTGCTGGTGAACCATTCAAGGTTCGCGCATTCCCTCGAGGCCAACTGGCAGTACCCGGGCGAACAGATAGGTTAGCAAGGTCCGTTTGCCCGCCTTGACGTCGGCAGTAACGGTCATGCCCGGCTTGAGCTGGAAGCCGCCAGGGACGCCGTACATCTTAAGCTCATCAATGGCCGCGCGGGCCTTGTAGAAGACCGCAGAGCTATCACCTTGGGTGACGACGGTTCCACGCTGCGTATCTTGCCCGCCGCCGAAGCTATCAGGGCTGATAAAGCGGACTGTCCCCTCGGCCATGCCGTATTGGACGAACGGGAAAGTGTCGAATTTGATCGCGACCTTCTGTCCGGCGTGGACGTAACCCGCGTCGGCGGTGGCGATGCGCATCTCCACCTCGAGCGGCGCATCGGTCGGCACGAGCGTGATCAGCTGTTCGCCGGATTGCATCACAGAGCCGACGGAGATCTTAGCCACACTGAGGACCACCGCGTCTTGGTCGGCGCGTAAGTCAACGAGTTCGCGCCGAAGCGTCGCCTTGCGCAGGCTTTCAGTTGCATCGCTAAGGCTGCGTCTGCGCAACGTAAGTTCCTCGCTTATCTTCGCCTTCCACTGCTGTTCGTAGCCGTCACGCTCGGCGACCAACTGGTCGAGATCGCGGCGGGCGCGCTCGGCCGCGCCCGTCGCGTCCGTCAAGTTGCGTTGCATCTCGATGGCTTGGTCTTCCGCGATTAAGCGGTTCACTTGGCTGCCGACCTGCAACCGCTCGAGTTCCCGTCGCTTTGACTCGAGCACGCTCGCGATCCGGTGGCGTTGGCCAAATGCCGCGACGTCGTGTTCAGCGCGGGTTATCTGCGCTTGAAGGCCGCTGAGCTTCTGGTTGTAGCTCTCAATCTGAAACCGATACTGCGCCTGGCGCTGGCCATACATCGCAACTTGCAGGACCGTGGAGGTATCCGCGCTCGTCGGCTGGTACGGCGTCCCGGAAGCTTCCGCCGTGAGCCGGTCGACCTCTGCCTGAAAGCTTTTCACCTGTGTCTGCAACGCGCTTACGTCGGCCGCGGAGAAGGTCGGGTCGAGGCGCGCCAGCAGCTCTCCGGCGCGCACGGTTTGGCCCTCGCGCACGTTGATCGCGCGCACAATAGCCGTTTCAAGCGGCTGCACGACATTGGTCGCCTGAAGCGACACGACACGTCCCGAACCGGTCACCACCATATCAATAGGAAACAGCGCAGACACCGCCATCGAGGCTAGGATCGCCGAGACAACCGTCCAGAGCATGCTTCGCGCCGCAGGCTTGATCGGTGCTTCAACAAGCGCTGCCGTCGGGGACTCAAATTCGAGGAGCGACGACGGTTGCGCATCGACTTTATTACGATCGCTGAACAATCGTTTTATGGCGGGGACTGTGGGGATAGAGGGCCAACGAATACTTCCGGCCGCAGGCTTGGCTAGAACTTTTCGCGCGGTGCTCGAAGACTTGAACTCAAGAGGCGGCGGTACCGACGGTGCTTCCTGCTTGCGACCGAAAAACAAACTGAAGCGCTTGCGCAGAGGCGATGACGCCCGCGGCGGATCCGCAGCCTGGGTTGCGGCCGACGCTTTTTCAATGTTGGCGGCGAACATCGTCGAACGGGGGAATGCTTCTGCTTGCTCGCGGCGCGTGAATACAGGCTGCTCACGCTGTGGCGCCTGGACAGGCTCGCGGCTGAGTAAAGTAACCGCGGCCGATACTGGTTGCAGAGCCGGGGAGCGAGCGCCGTTTGGAATCTGCCCAACCGCCGCCACCGAAAAGGCTTCGCCGCTGGGCGGGTCCGTGCGGCTGCGGGCGGCCTCTACCCTCTGGATCGCTTCCTCAAGGGCGAGATGCTCACATATCAGCTCTGTTTTCGTGAGCGGCGGATTTTGGTTGCCCGAATGCCGGATGAAGGCGGAGCGAGTGCGCTCATAAAGCTCACGCCGAGCCTCGCCGGTATTGAGCGCCAGCGTGGTGACAGCCTTATCAATGAGCGGGTAGTACTTGGTCATTCTATCCATATTGGATTAAAGCTTTCGCCGAACGCTTTTTAGGTTAGCCAGTGCCTCCGCGCCGCACAGGTTCACAGGCTTTTTGCTAGCTTGCGCCACCACACGCGAGAAAAATCCATTTCCGAATCCCGCATTCAGACCTTCCTGTTGACTACGCGGCCGAGGCACTTCCTTTCAAATTACGAGCCTCTCCGCCCGGTCCTTTAGCAAGACGTGTTAACTCGAGCGCCGCTTCAGTCACCCCTTGGGCTTCGGCCGCCTCGAACCATTGCCGTGCTTCGGCAAGATCAGTCCGGCCCGCAGCGCCGCCGAGGAGATATCGGCCGAGCATCAGTTGCGCCCTTGGATGCCCGCGCTGCGCTGCATCGCGGAACCAGCGCTGTGCCAGACTAGGATCTGCTGCGATATCATGACCGCCATGATAAAGCGCACCGAGCGCGAACATCGCCCCAATGTGGCCCTGACTAGTAGCCTTTTCGAATAGCGCGCGGGCCGCGCGATGGTCGGGTGGTCCGCCTCGGCCGTTTACAAGCATCTCGCCGAGAAGAACTTGCGCATCGACGATCCCGCCGTCGGCGGCGCGTCTCAACCACATTCGCCCTTCGACTGGGTTTTCTGGGACGCCACGGCCTTCGATCAAGATCCGACCGTACCAGTACTGGGCAGTCGGGACGCCCACTGCCGCGCGGCGAAGCCACAGCGCAGCCGCGGTCTCATCGCGCTCGATCCCGATTCCTTCGGCGAAGCAGACGGCGAAGTTGAAAGCGGCTATGAGGTCCCCCGTCTCGGCCGCCTCTTGGAACCAATGACGCGTCTTGGCCTGATCGCCGGATTTGCCGCCGCCGCGGAGCACGAGATTAGCAAAGTCGGCTTTCGACGCCTCGTTACCGAGTTCGGCTGCACGCTCCAGCCAGAAATTTGCGAGGTCCAGATCGCGGCCGACGGCGGTGCCGATCGAGTAGAGTTGACCCAAAGTCCTCGCAGCTGGCGCGTAACCTCCTTCGGCGGCGCGCTCGAGCCATGCTACGGCTTCGACATAGTTAGGTGGCAATTCGCCTCCGCGAGCGTAGAGAAGGCCGACCCGGGCGGCCGCCTCTGCGTCGCCGGCAAGTGCGGCCCGGCGCAGCCAGGTTTCCCCTTCGACCAGGTTGCGCTCGACACCGTGACCATTGATGAGGGCCACGCCTAAACGCCTTTGCGCTAGGCACACGCCTTTGTCGGCAGCGCGACGATAAAGCTCGACGGCTCGAGTGAGTTCGCCTCCCACGCCTATGCCAAATTCCGTGAGCACAGCGATGAGATAGAGGGCCGTTGGAATGCCGGCCGCCGACGCTTTCGCGATCTGTTCAGCTGCTTCCTTCTGTGTCCGCTCGTCCTGTGCCCGGCGGAGCAGGGCGAGCCCAAGGCCAAGAGACCCTTGAGGACAGCCGGCTTCCGCCGAACGCGCGTACCAGCGCTCAGCTTCCCGCTCATCGGTTATGGTATCGGGGCCGGAAGTTAGAATATATCCCAGAAGCGCCTGGCCCTCGGCCGAGTTGCCCTCGGCGGCGCGGCGCGCCCAATTAAGTGCCGTGAAGAAATCTGGGCCGCCACTTTCATTGTCGACGGTAAAGAGAGCCGCACTCGACTGCTCAGGGATGATCACTCCTTGAACATACAGAAGCGCGAGATAAAACTGGGCGTCCGCTGAATCGGCTTCCGCAGCACGCTGGAGCCAGCGTACCGCCTCCGTGGTCGCTTGTGGCACGCCGGTGCCCTCGAGATAGCATCGCCCGACTCGATACTGCGCCTCAATACAGCCGCCGCGAGCGGCGTAGGCGAGTTGATGGAAGCCTTCAGCCGCGCGGCCGGACTCGAGGAGTTCAGTCCCACGCCGGGCGCGGGCTGATATTGAGACCGGCGCAATCAGACGATCAACGAAACTCATTCTATGGCCTTGCTTGGTGAACCATTCAAAGAAGCGTGCGACATAAACAGGTGGACTTCCGCCTGAAATTCGAAGAGCGCCACCAGTATCGGTTGCGTGGGCCCGCGTTTCCTTAGGTTTGGCAACAATCCGCGAGTGGTGACCGAGCGCCTGGCCATAATCGTCACTCTCGTGTCGTGGCGGATTTAAGCGAACGTGGGCGCCCGCCCTCCAAATGCCGGTGTTGCTGCTGCCACAGTTGTCGATAAACGGCGCAGCGCTCAAGCACTTCCTCATGTGGGCCGATATCGACGACCTTACCCTTGTCAAGGACGAGGATCTGGTCGCAGTCGACCAGCGAGGACAAGCGGTGCGAAACGATGATCATGGTCCGACCTTTGGCAATGCGCAAAAGGTTCGCGTTGACAAGGGCCTCGCTCTCGGGATCGAGCGCGCTCGTCGCCTCGTCCAAGATCATCAGGCGCGGATCGGAGACGAGCGCGCGCGCGATGGCAAGACGCTGGCGCTGTCCCCCCGACAGGTTGGACGAGGTTTCCTCGAGCCAAGTCTCGTACCCGCGCGGCAGCCGCTCGATAAACTCCTCGGCACCCGCAAGACGGGCCGCCTGCACAGCATGCTCAAGCGTCAAGCCAGGTCGGCTGGCAATGATGTTATCCCGCACAGTGCCGCGAAACAGGAAGTTGTCCTGCATCACTACCCCAAAGCTGCTGCGCAGGTGCGTTAGATTGATCTCCCGTAGATCGGTGCCGTCGATCTTAAGGTAACCGCTATACTCGCGGTTAATGCCCTGAAGGAGGCGCGCGATCGTCGATTTCCCCGAGCCGCTGCGACCCACGAGGCCGAGCATGGTTCCCGCTGGAATTTCGAACGAGATGCGGTCAAGCGCCGGCACCGTTGACCCAGGATAGGTGAAGGTGAGGTCTTGGAATGCAATCGCACCTTCAAATTTCGGCCGAAGGCCGGTCCGCATCGCCGCCGCTTCTGTTGGATGGTTGAGTACGTCCGCCACCTCGCTCACCGAAAGGCGAACTTCTTCGATATCCTGCATGAGCTTTGCCAGACCAATCAGCGGGCTTGCTACTCGAGCGCCGAGCATTAAGAACGCGATGAGAGCACCGCCGGTAATCGCGGTGCTCCCGGGAGGCGAAGCAATGAGGATGTAGCAGCCAACGAGCAGAACGCCGCGATTGATGAACGCCTCGATTGGGTTCACGATGGTCTGCGCGACGTTCGAGATGCGACCGGCGTCGAGACGCGCTTGGCCTGCCTCAGCCACGCGCGCGTCCCACTCCTCGTTGCGCACTTTTTCGATTGCGAGCGACTTGACGGTCCGCATGCCATATACGGTCTCAACGAGCACGGAATTCTTACGGTTTTCAGCTATCACGAGGCGCGCAAAAACCCGCCTTATCGCGGGTAAAAACGCAAATACCACGAGTGCAACGGCAGCAGAGGCCGCGAGCACCAACCACGCGAGCGTCGCACTCATCCAGAACAGAAATGGCAGCAATGCGATCAGGGTGAATACGTCGAGAAACGTGCTAACGAGCTTGCCGGTGAAGAAGCTGCGGATGTTGAAGATTTGGCCGACTTTGCGGGCCGTTTCGCCGGTCGGATGGCGCTCGAAGAAGTCCATTGGCAGTGCGAGCAATCGCCGGAAGACGTGCATCCCCAACCGCGCGTCAATGCGTGTCGCGGTGACCTCGATGATCTCGCGACGAGCGTAGCCAAGCAGCGTGTCGTAGGCCGTGACGAGGATGAGTATCAGCGAGATCATGCCCAGCGTCGCCATGGCCTGATGCGTGATCACCCGATCGATTGCGACCAGGATAAGGAAAGGCGGCACGATCTGCAGGACACTCAAGCTGATTGAGGCGGCGGCGATCTCGCGCAGATTGCGGCGCTCTTCCAGAACGCGACTCATCATCCAGGAGAACGAGAATGGCTCGTCATCGGCAGATGTGCCTCGCTCACGCCGCAGGAGCAATACATCCCCATGCCAGACGTTTGCGAGGCGAAGCTCATCGACGGCGACGGGTTCTTCGCCGGGACGGCTCGGATCCCGTACACGTATTGTGCCAGCGTTGGCGTCGCGCGAGACGAGGACGCCAGCACCACCGTCGGAAAACAAGAGCACCACCGGGGCGTCCGACTGCATGCGGATCAGGTGGCGCCATCGCAGGCGCGTCGCTTTTGCCCATAGTCCGCCCTCGCGCGCCCAAGTGGCAAGAGCGGCGGGAGAGGGTACCTCGCCGGGAGAAACGCGTAGCGCTTTGCGATCTAGTTCGACGCCGTGGTGCTGGGCAACAACGGCGAGCGCGTCTACGCGCGCCTTAGCTGCGTCATGCCTGCCTTGCCCGTCCGGCATTGTGTCACTGGGCGCGCCCTTCGCCCCGCGGCAAGTGTCCGGATGTTGGATGTGAGGCTGAGGGTTCACGCGAAGGCCTACTCTCGATCCATCTCTCAAGTCTGACGACGCTGCATATCGATCTGCGCGCAAGCAGCATAACCACTCTACATTCAAATTCTGTCTGCGCCTACCTCATCTTCGGTTCCTTCAATAATGCCGAGGGGAAAGAACACCCTAGTTTCCTATCTCGAGTCAGCCGCAATCCCTTAAGAGGCGTCGGGCAGGCGCACCAGCCAGCGAAGACATTTCGAGGTAACTCGAAAGGGGTATGTCGTGGAACCGAAGGCACCGGCGCGTCGTCGATTGATGCGATGGTAACAGGCGAAGGCCGTTCAATCTGTCTGCACCGCTCAAAGTTCGTCAATTGAAACAGCCGAGGTAGGGCGCAAGTAAATTTTTGTTTCGGAACCGCTACAGACAAACCAACGCGGACAGTTGCCAGTGAGGTTGCCGTTGGCTGATGCGGAACATGCGCGCACATATATCGTGCTGGTGGCGATGTAATTGACTCTGCGTATAAGGCGAGACAAATGCTAGTTCGAGCTGAGTTCAGCAGGGTGTGAACGACGGACCAACGTCGATTTGCTCCGGAAGTCGATCTCGTGAGTAGCGTTAGGTGGGGCGTATGTCTAAATCAGATCGAGCCGACGTGTCGGCGATTTCTTATCAGCAACAGAATGTTCTGCCGCCGCTAACGGCCGTAGGTATTGCCAAATATGGCGGCCTTCTCTCTGCCGGCGTCTCGCACGAAATTGTCGTGACCGGGACTTTGCCACACGGCGAGACCACCCAAAACGTCACTTTCTTCATTGTCGATCGGGCTACAAAAACGATCGTCTCCCAAGTCAATCTGCCAGACGCATCGAACAGTTTTAACACGGTCGAGATGCGGTTGAAGGTCGGACGCTACGCGAGCGCTTACGACATCGGCACCTTTGATGCGAACGGAGAGTTCAAGCTCTGCCAGTTTATTTCCGTTCGTAGCTCTCTGAATCCCTTACAGCCAGATGGACCTAGCGGAGAGTAATCTCTCGGCTAGGGCGTCTATTTGTTTGTTGATCTCCTCCACCACTCGGCCTGCCGTGAATCGTGAAGGTCAAAGTCAAAAGAGGACCAATTCCATGGCCCACCAATCAGAGTTTCTGTTCGTTGATCCCGCCGTTCCGGATCTAGCAACACTGCTGTCAAATCTGCGCCCCGAAGTGCGGGCTGTCGTGCTCGATCGCGGGAGGCCTGCGGCTCAGCAGATGGCAGAAGCACTGAACGGTGTTGCGCGACTTGATGCGATCCACGTTGTTGCGCACGGCGCACCGGGCCAGGTGATCTTCAGTTCAGACAAATGGTCGTTGGAGACGCTGGCGCGTGATGAGGGTGAACTTGCGACGCTTGAGCGTGACGCGCGCCATCTAGCCGCCATTGGCCGGGCCCTGGGCGGGCACGGCGACCTGCGGCTGTGGAGCTGTGAGACGGCATCAGGGGATGCGGGCGAAGCCTTCATAGAGGCGCTGGGTACGGCCGTGGGCGCAGACGTCTGCGCTTCTACGTCGCTTGTGGGCGCAGCGGCCCTGGGCGGCGCCTGGAAAATATCCGCAAGCGTGAGCGCATCCAGGCCCCTGCCGCCGCTGACCACAGATGGGGCGGCAAGTTACACCGGGGTGCTTGCAGCGGCCGATCTGACACTCACCGGTACCATAGCTGATGGTAATAGTAAGAGTATAAACACGTTTTATCTCGTGGATCAAACAGCCACTCCTGATACAATCGTTGGGAGCTTTGTACTTCCATCCGCAAATAACAATTTGGTTTTTGAGTTTGCTACGACGATAACAATTCCCGACACTACTCATACTTATCTCGTGTACGACAGCGGCTTCAACTTATACGGTACACTTACGCCTGGTGCCGGAAATACTTATGTTTTCGATCCCGTAGACAATAATAATGGCGATAATGGCGTTACGTTTGAAGAGGGTAGTTTCAGCCTCACGAGTCAAACAGGCCCGACGGGTGCGACCGGAGCCACGGGTGCCACCGGTTCGACAGGAGCCACCGGCGCCACAGGTGCGACTGGCGATACCGGTGCGACCGGTGCCACGGGTGCAACGGGTGATACCGGCGCAACCGGCGCCACGGGTCTGACTGGAGCCACCGGCGCCACAGGTTTGACCGGAGCCACGGGTGCGACCGGCGATACCGGCGCAACCGGCGCCACGGGTCTGACTGGAGCCACCGGCGCCACGGGTCTGACGGGAGCCACGGGTGCGACCGGTCTGACTGGAGCCACCGGCGCCACAGGTCTGACGGGAGCCACGGGTGCGACCGGTCTGACTGGAGCCACCGGCGCCACGGGTCTGACGGGAGCCACGGGTGCGACCGGTCTGACTGGAGCCACCGG